>NZ_CP011481.1 GCF_001011155.1 Hoeflea sp. IMCC20628 | reverse complement strand
CCCGAAATCCTGGTGGGTGGAGTTGCCCGAAGAGAAGCTCGACGAGGAGCTGCATTTCCTGCGGACAGAGATTTATGGCTGGGATGCCGATCCACCGGTCAAGCATCTGACGGCGGTCGATCGCTTCCGGGCGGTTTGAATCGTCGGGAGGGGCAATGACAATTATTTTGGGAAATGATGCAGCCTGGACCGCAACACAGCCAAGTGGTGTCGCGTTGGCTTCATTCGCGGTAGGCAATTGGCACCTGATCTTTGCGGGGTCGTCCTATCGTCACCTTCTGGACCACGCCGAGGAGGGTCTGATCTCCACCTCCCGTCCGTTCTGCACGGTCGCGGAGGCGGCGGCTCTCCTTGCCGCAGCCGGGAAAATCGCTGGAGCTCCTGTCGATCTCATTGCTATAGATATGCCCCTTTCTCTTGAGCCGATCACCGCTCGGCGAGTTTCGGATAATCAGGTTTCGGCTGCCTATGGTGCCCGGCATTGTATTATGCACACACCGAGTGCGATCAGGCCGGGCAAGATCGGGGGTTATACCAAGCGGCGTGAAGGCTGATTCACGTCAGGATTCCCAGAGCGTCAAAAGTCTGAATCTATGGCGGCATGTCTGGGAGGACGTGGCCATGATTACAATCCCGATGCATCTTAGCAGAGCCGCAAAACTGTCCCAAAAATGCAGGACCACTTCACTCTGCCCAGTTCGTCACTTTGAACTTCATCTTACCGATGTGTTGGCGGTGGGCGGCGTTATGTTTGTGCGGCATGCTGGATCAATCAAGCTATTTTCGATCCCGGTCGCATAGATACAAAACGTTGAAATTTGATCCCTGCACCAATGCCACGCCGATGGTGACGTGCTCGACATTCTGGTTCAAGCTCGCCGCAATACCAAAGCTGCCAAGCGTTTTTCTCCAGACTGGTCAAGCAATTCGGTGAACCACGTGTCGTCGTGACGGACAAGCTGCGCAGCTATATCAAGCCGATACAAGACCTAACGCCAGATGCTGATCATCGGGCCCACAAGGGCCTGAACAACAGAATTGAAAACTCACACCGTCAGACGAGGAAGCGAGAGAAGATCATGGGGCGTTTCAAATCACCTCGTCAAGCGCAGCGCTTCCTGTCAGCACACGATCAGATAAACACCATCTTTCGTCCCCGCCGGTACAACCTCTCAGCTCTCTCATATCGCCACGCAAGAGCAGATGCCTTCTGCCTGTGGGCTGATTACACGACAGAAATGGCAGCTTGAAAAACGATCGCCTCGCCAACCCGCGACCAAAGCCAAACAACTTGGCAATGCCGATTTCTGAAAGGCCAAAACATCATGGAATTGCCCGATGCGGATCTGCGATTCACAGCTCACGAAAATCGATTCAGTTAAATGAAGTAACGGGGGGAATACAAAAACGAGCAGGTACGGGGTTTGCAATAAGCCTCTTGACTGGAAGCCAGAAGGAAGCCTGAGGCCACCAAAACAGCCGATGGGACGACAATTTCCCAACGCGGCGGGCAGGCCCAGCAAGCTGATGCAGTCGGGTGACCACTCAAGGCATCCAGACGAGATGCAGGGCAGCCTAGCCAGCGCCCGAGCCACCAGCATTCTTTTGAAGATGTCGCTTGGGACGAATTGGCTTCGGGCCCTTGACATATTTGGTGACCAGTTCCTCAAAGGCATCCTCGCTCTCGCGGACATCGAAGCCTTGTTTTTCGAGGCCATCGACAAGCTCATTGCGCAGCCGATCCAGAACCTCACGTTGATCGGAACGGTTCTTGCTGACGCCAGTGATCATCTGCCAGAGCAGCAGACGCGTAATGTCATCACGGGATGGCCGCCGCTTGTCCCGAGCCCTGTCGCGATGTTCCTTCTGGCGCACCTTCTGTTCGGCCGCTCTTTGCGTCGCAGGCATCCTGGCCATCAATCATCCTCACGCGTCGCCTTACACCCGTCCATCTACAACCTCACCCATGACCGCCCCGTTTCTGCAAACGACGTATGAAGGAGAATCGCGCTTTCATTGTCTTGAATCCAATGTCGGAAGTTCGGAATCGCATCAGCGTAAATTGAGTTAATGCATATCGATTTGCCCGCAACCTGATCCGACGCAATTTCAATCAAGCCAATTCGGATCGCCTTGTGGGCATGGCGTTTTCAATCAAATGACATCGGCGGCAGCGTACGGAGCATTTACCCCAACCACTTCGCCCCGTCCCCTCGACAGCCCTGACCTGATCGATGCAGTGGGTTGGTGCGCCCATAACATGGGAACTAAGCATCATCGCCGTTTGCACAGGAATCGGCAATTGAGCCTTCAGAATCGATGGTCGGCACTCCCGAATCGAAATTTCGGTGTTCAGAAACGTCTTCAGGAAGCCTTGAATCGGTTCTTGGGAATGCTGACTCGAATATCCGGAATGCAGAATCGAAAACTTGGAGCTCGGAATCGGATTGGTGCCCAAAAGAATCGTCGTTTCAGACCCGGGCATCCCCATTTCCATCTCCTGTTTCATCACCATCAATGCCCATCAGCAGACGCACCTCATCCCCTGACATGACCTGGCTTTCGTTAAGACGCGTGGCGATTGCCATCAGCTTCGCCCTATGCACTTCCAGCAACCCGCGAGCCATGGTTTCCGCCGCAAGTAGTCGAGCGTTGACCCGATCTGCCAGCTCACGATCAAGTGTCAGAACGTCGAAGCCACGTGCGCTGGCGCGATACAGTAGCGGCTGATGATCGGCAAAACCAAGACTAGTCTCGGCGTCGAGTGCGATCCCTGTTGCCTTGGCGAGATCACTGTCCGGACCAGCGCCTGACCCCGCAAGCACCTCGCTGACCACCAGCATCTCTGCGACACGCCCAGCCAGTATTGCTGCCATCGTTTTTGTCAGCCAAATCTCTGTCTGGGGAAGGTGACGATATCGATTGACCGTCACTTGGCCGACGTCACCGAGGCCCAAAGTCACGGACTCAACATCGCCAATCTTGAGGAGCGTCCAGGCCATCGCATGACCTGTTTCGTGGACCGAGACCCGCCAGCGGAGATTGTCGGACATCAGCATGCGTTGCGCACCAAGCGCCTGTTCGATGTCGGACCACGTCAATTCACGCCTGTCCCGGCGGGCCTGTTGGCGCACTTCACGAACAAGGCGCTCGATGTCGGCACCGGTCCTGCCGATAGCGAGCAACGCCAGGGATTGCAGCGCCGTTGCGGGTGAAAGAGATGAGTGGAGGTTAGACATGGGCTGATCCTTTCCCGGCGGCAGCATCTGCCTCGGATGACTTCGAATGAACGGGCACGGACAACAGCGTGTGCGTCGCTTTTCTCTCCGGGCCCGGCTCGGCATGCTCAGGGGCAGACGCCAAAACCGAGGCGAGATCGGAACCGAGATGGTGGGCGAGAATCCCTGCTAGAGCGTGGGCATCGGGTGGTGGGATGATGACATGTTTCTCCAGTCTGCCCGAGCGAAGCAGGGCCGGGTCAATCCGGTCGGGCAAGTTTGTCGCGGCGAAAACGATGATGCCTTCCGTTTTCAGCGCGCCATCCAGCAGTTCCAGCAGGCGCGTGATCAAAGTTGTCCAGTAGTGTTCATTACGGTCATCTCCGCCTCGTCCGCCACCCCGGCTACCGATCGCATCGAGCTCATCAATGAAGACGATGCACGGCGCATGTTCGCGCGCGGTCTCAAAAACTTGCGACATTTGCTGAAGAACATCACCGAGAAACCCGGGTTCCAGCCACGATGCTACCGAGGTCACAATCAATGGAACCTGGATTGTGTTGCAAAGCGCTCTGGCGAAGGTGGTCTTGCCGGTGCCGGGAGGCCCTGACAGCATCAACTTTGTGCTCATTTCATGCCAGCCGAGGGCCCCTTCGCGCCAAAGCGCAAGGTCGTCTTTTAGGTCAAGCGCCCACGGTCGTGCTTCGCCGTAGCCGGACAAATGTTCGACGCGCAGGGAACGCACATGATGCGCTGATGCGGTTGTTGTAGCTTCACCTGCCATCCCCGAGATCACGGAATTCGGTTTGTCGGCAGCAGCATCTGTCGAAGGCTCAATCTCGGGCAAGATCATATCGATCGGAGTGTTCTTGGGCTTGTCCCGAAACGCAGACAGGGGATTGGACGAGCGTCCCTTGCGGACCTTCTTGTCATCATCCTCGTTTTCATCTGCGCCGGCAGCTTCGGCGAGGCTCGCCAGCAGGCCGAGCACAGTTTTTGCCGTGCGCCCGGGCCGCACGGCCAGCCCCAGGTCATCCACCCCGAGACAATTGGGATCGAGGCACATCGTTTCCATGATGGAACATGATTCACTCGCGGGAATACCAAGACACACATGAAGCAGATCGGTGATCAGTGCCTGGTCGATACCCGCGCACTGGAGCACGATGTCGGAGACAGCGGTGATTTCGGGCCTGGCAGGAGCTGATGTTTCATCGACGATGACAAGCGGTGCCGCGTCGCCAAGGATCGCAGTACTGAGGTATCGCGTCAGGTTTCGTCGCGTCAAATCCGAGACATTGCGGCCCGAGGCGGTGACAATTTTCCGCTTTCGCATCTCTGGCCTTGTGTCCCTGAAACGCTCCGAGAGCGGGCGGTCGCCCCGGATGTCGGTCAGCTCCGCAAAAAACGGCGCGATCAAAGCTTCTTCCAGCATCGCGCCGAATTGCCTCTCAAAACCCGTGACCGGGATTTTGAGCAGGATCACTGGGTTTCGCCGCATCAGAACATCGAGAAGCTGATCTAGGTCAGTGACGCTCTCGCCCACCGCACGGGCGATCAGCAACGCGACGGCCACCTGCATTGGATTGGGTGGCGGCAGGAATTCCCGCAGCAGCGCAAACATGCTTGGGGAATTCAGCTGCCTGGAAAGCATCGGATAGATTGCAACTGATCGCGCTTTCTTGCGCTGTGCCGGCTTCGCGCCAGCGCTGACGTGTTTCGGTTTGACCTGGTACACTGGTTCACTGCCAGACATCTCAATGGCCATCCGATTAATGGGCTCGCCGCCGTCATGATCAACGAAACCATCATGCAGTGTCGTCGGCGCTCGTTTGAGCGCCCGACCAACGAGGCGGCGGGCACGATCGGTGTCGCCGGCAAGCCCTGACGCCGCGAACCCAGAGACTTGCCAAGCGATGCCCTGCTTCTTCTCACCGAAGGGAAAATTGATGGTGAGCAGTCCCACGTCTGACGCCCGCTGGTAGAGTTCAAGCACCGCCAGCCTGCGGATGCGCTTGAGAAGATGTCGGGAGATACGGTCAGCGATCGTGTTCATCACGCATCTCCCCATTTGCCGCTTGTCCAGCCGGTGGCCGTGCCTTCAAGGTCTTTCGGCAAATGTTTGCGGTTTCCCAGGAGCCAGTCTCGCACGATGACGCAGGTCGGGTCGCCTTCGTCACACAGATCAAGGAGCCATCTGCGCGGAATGGAAAGAACGCTTTCAAGCCTGACGCCGCGGCGTTTTGCCGAGCGAATGGCAATGCGCACCACCTTGGCAACGTGATCGGCATGTTCCTCTTCGCTCAGCTGCCGCGGACCCGGCCTTGCAACAATGGTTTTCGAGTGGCCATTCGCGGAACCTCCCTTCTCGAGCATTGGCAACTGTTCGGATTGGGCCGCAAGTTGACGGAGAGGTTGCCGTCGGCGTGGTTTTGCTTCTGTCGCTCGGTGGACGTCAGGGAAGGCGGTGATCTGGGCGGTATCGGTTTTCATGGCAAGGGTCTCCGTTGACCGAGCCCTAAGGCTCGGCGCAATTAAATTTCAATCATGGAATTGGGTTGGCGCGTTGGCCGAACGAGAGCGCTAATGCGGGCCGGCGGCCGGAACCTGGGCAAAACCAACGATCACGGGAGGCAGGTCTTCAAGAGCGACTGCGTCCTCGTCGCCGGCGTCGGTCAGCCGTTTTACCGAGCCATCTTCATCACCAGCATCGACGGCAACGTCCTGGAGAGCGGTCGTGGAAGCTGAGCTATCGATACCCGATGCAGTGATCGGACTGCGAGCGGCAACCCAATTGGCATCGATCCTCTCCCGAAATAGCTTGCGCAGTGACAGCAAAACTTCGCCGGCGCCGGTCACTTCCAGAAGATGGTCCAGGTGAGACAGCGGCCAGATTCCGCCTTTGATATCAGTGCGTCCCCCATGAGCGTTGAGGATGACCACGCGGACTTCTTTGACCAGGAGCCGGTGATGCCCTTTGTAGACATGATCGGGCACGACGAGGGCCGACGCCAGCATCCGGTTTTTTAGATCGGCAATGCGGGATGCTTCGTAGGATGTAAGGCTGCGCTTGACGTCGACCATGTGCGCGATCCCCGTCAGACGGTTGATGATCAAGTGGTCAGGTGTGTACGATTTTCGTCCGCCGGTATCGGCATCAAGGGTGAGGCCGCGATATAAATGAACCTCATTGTGCTCGACCAGTTGCATCGCCGTCGGCGTCAGCGGCAGCCGGATATTCTCTGTGAGAACGACGAGGTCCGGATTGCAGGCTGCGAGCAAATCAATGCCGCGTTCAAGCAGGCGGCCTTCATGCACAGGCACCGACCGAAGCACCGACGCGGCCTCTTCCAGACTTGCGCTGAAAGACTGCCGCATCGCCTCGACGGAAAGGGCGGAGGCCGTGATCTCGGTGACCAGGGCCTCAAGCTGCGGCTGGAGCGCCTTGAGGTCGGTGGTGTGCTGGTAAGAGGTGGGCTGAGCAAGTGTGGCGGGAAGAGTCATGGGAAGTCTCCTGAAAAATATTGAAGAATGCGAGGGGCAGCACAAAGGCGACGCACGGATGCGCTGACGCGGAAATTATTTCCGCGTCGGAACGGTCAGCAAAGTCAGTCAGACTGCCTTTGGCCTGAGCCATCGTCCGGGTCGCGCAGTCAGCGCAAGGCCGAGACGAGGCCGATCTGCCGTGATTTCCTGGACGGGTCGCTGGTAGCGACACGGCGGGAATGCGGCGCAGCCACTGAGGCATTTTCAACGGGAAAACTAGGAGATGGTGCTTCCACCGAGCGGTGGATATCGTTAAGGGTCAACATAGCCCTATTCCTTTTCTAAGAAGGTTGTGGGTCAGGCCTCCATTGGTGTTAGTAGCACCGGTGGGGGCCGTTAAGTGACTGCAGATATTGAACTTCTGCCGACACAGGAGACATAGTCCGGGTTTCCGTCTCCGGCAAGGTCAAAAGAACACTTCCGGAACAAGAGCTCCGGCGTGGTTAACATGCGACGCGGGCTCATCAAGCATCTGAACAAAACAAAGCCCGCCGAAGCGGGCCATGATAGCGAATAGCAGAGCAACTCTTCAGGTGACTTCCGCAAGCACCCACTCATCGGGGATGGTGATCGTGATGCTATAGTCATCTTGGCTGCTCAAGTCTCTCGACCACCAGAGAATGCCTTGCACCACCGGCTCTTCCGCATAGCCCAGTCGCCGGTTCTCCGCCAGCACAAGTCGTCTGGTCTCGCGCAATATCGTGGCCTTATCCTGTTCTACATCGTGACCGGGGAGCATCAGAGGATATCCGGGTCCGCCTAGAGTCGGATCCCAAGCATCCAGTTCGCCAGTGTACAATGCTGTACCAACCCAGTCCGGGATGACCATGCGGCGGAGATAGATGACGAGAGTGCCTGGCGCGTCACCGAAGAAGTCGACCCAACGTCCAACCAGCACAAGCGTGTCGACTGGGTCCGTCGCCAGCGATTCATAGAGACGCTGGAGTACCTCGCGATGCTGATCGACAAAGGGGCGAAGCGGGTGATCATCTGGCGCCAACTCACAATCGATCCAGCATTGGATACCAGTGCCCCATATCACCAGCGACACATCCTCACCCGATAGCAGGAATCGGCCGAAAAGACCGAGTTGCCCATTGCCAAGCTGGCGTGCGAGATCCGGTTCGCTCGTCCAACCCGGCATGCGGTGGACAGCCTCGAGCATCGTATTGCACGCCGCCGCCGCTTCCTCCTCCGTCTTAACAGGCGCTGAAGTCGCCATTTCTTCGTCTGACATAGATGGGATTATCTCAAGCATGAAGATCTCCTCCGGCGTCAGCGACAGGCCCAAGGCCAATGCGCAGCAGGATGAGCTTCTCTTCAGACCAATATCCCTCCACGCGGCTACGCATCAGCGGGGACTCTCACATTTGTTTGCAGATCCCGCACAATTTTTGAAATTGCGGTCATATTTGCTTCTCCGACAGACCTTGGATTCGTTGCGCTGTCAAAATTGACCGCAAAAAATATCCCACTCACCAAATAACCGAAATGGTTATCGGTCTTTCGGATGACGCAGGGAGAGTGCTTCTCGTAGTCGATCAGTCCGGCATCGGGACCCAGAGTGCTCACATTACGATGACTCGCGCTGGATTTGAGCAACGCCCTATTGCCCTCGCCGAATGTCATCAAATTGGCGCCGTCAATCCAGATCTTTTCTCCGTCCTCAAAGACGGAGGATATGCAGGGATCCACCTTGGCGGGTTCGAAATTCATGATGTATTCAGTAAAGCATCCTTCAAACCACTCCAGTCCACGAACCTTGATGCTCGTCGGATAGGCTGCAAGCTTATCGAGAAGATCGGCATAAGGATTCGGTGAGCGCGACCGCTCACTCCCCAAGGGATTAACGGTTTCCCACACCTGCAGGAATTGCAGATAGAACGGTGTGCGATTGTCGATTTTTTCAAACAATGCATCGCGGAAACCGGCGACATTATTCAAAAATGTAAGCAGGTTGTCCGCTGAAAATCCGATGATGATATCGGAATCACGCAGTTGATCGACGATGTCTTCAAAGAAGCGGATTGGTTGCGGATGTCCCAGATAGTCATCACGTCCGAATTGAATGATTTCGGTAGGCTCGTCCTTGGTCGCCCGCCGCAAGGCTTCTACGCTATTCGAAACATACCCGTTTGGCGCGCCCTTGAAGTCTAGTATAAAGTATTTCACGATTCAATATCCCTGTGTATTGATATATCCATAATAGAATTTATGTTAAGTAGTGTCAACAACAATATTTATTAAGCATCTAGTATATAGTATTCTTGTTATTGCAAATTATTTGTATTGACCAATATGCAATTCGATATTATCGTATAAATACAGTAATAGGATTTTTTACTATGTTTATATCTGAACCTCGTCACTTTATAGAGGCGTTCAACGCAGCCGCGATAGCGGGCAATATCGGAAGCTGGACGTATGGCGGACGCCTCCTGCTACCGGGCAACGACGCGTCAATCATGGTGAAAAAGTCAGCCATTATCGTTACGATCGACAATGTACCTGCGCCGAACGATCATCCGATCAATGAATTCGTCGCCGATAATGAAGACGAGATTCGCGAGGTGACGGCAGAGGATCTCGGCTCACATCGAGAAATTATCATCGCCGGCCGCTGGCATGACAACGGAAATGAGACCCAGTCCTTCGAGCCGTATCTGATCCACAAGATTTCAAGCGATGGCTCCGCCAGATCTGCGAAATACGACTATGCCTTCTATGGTATCGGCGGCTACCGATTTGGCCTGGATCTCCATCCAGGCGTGGATGGCGAGTGCGCATTTGGAACTATGAAAGCCGCCACCGCCGATCATACCGATTACAGCCATCTGCGCCCCGGGCTGGCTGAATCCGTCGGCCTTCCAACTGGTGTCGTGTGGTATCCGGTGATCCCATCCGCGCTGCCATTTCTTGTAGTGGAACACGCCAACAAGATCTTTGAACGGCGTTCGGCGTGATGCTCGTAACGGCCGTAACAAAATCAGTGAAAGGCCGGACCGATCGCAAAATCGAGTTCAGCACTGTGGCGCCGAATACTTTTCCAATAACCAAGCACTCAAAGGACATTTCAATGCCAAAACCTAAAGGACAAGACAGCTTCACCCGCATGCAGCGAGCGATCCAGAGCAGCCCGATACCGGAGATGATCGCTGATCTTGCAGCAGGCAACATCACGCCGGTCAGCTCAACGGGAGAACTCCGGATGCGTTATCGAAAGGACCATATCTCCGAGGCGGACGCAACAACTTGCATGACTCATGCATGTCGTGCCCATGCGCTCGCGGTTGGATCGGTCCTCGTTGTGACAGATCATGCTGGAACAATCTGTTTCGGTGTTGTCCCTGATCCTGGTCTTGAAAAGGACGATCCGAAGATGGCGCCGGTGTTTCGAACACTGGGGAAATTGATCGACACCGATCATTCCGTCACCATCGTAGCGGCTAGGGCAGAACCCGATTCCCGCAGATCGGTTGAGTGTCCGATTTTTGTGATGCCGGCATTCGAATATAGGCGCACCCACGGCCGATTTGTAGAAGCCTACGGCTCCTACCTGACAAGCTTTCAGCTGGCTGTACCTCAGCTGCATGTGCAACCCGCACCTGTCGATTGACCGCTGGCCGGCTTTAAGCCGCTGACCAAGGATGTGAGATTGTATCCCCCGACCGGTCACATGCGGGGGATACTCAAGGTCAACCTATAATCAACCCGAAAGGGCAGATCCGATCTGCCGCGACATCCTTGCCCAGTGAGGGGTGAGGGCACCGCAGATATTTTCAAGCACATTCATCCGGGCATCACTGAGCGAGGTACTGTCTCATCCGTAAACTGCAAAACGTATTGTTCCACGAAAACCATCAAGAATATGAATCAATCCCTGGATACCGATTCACCGATATCATTGGACGCCGGAGTCTGAATTCCCGACATTGTCGGTATGATCACGCAGCCCTATCACATCTATGTCGAACGCACAGACGCCTCCAAAAACATGGCTCGCTATTACGCCATGGAAATCTCGGGCACGTTGTTTGGTGAAGCCTGTCTGACCCGAACATGGGGCCGCATCGGCAGTCGTGGTCAGAGCAGGATGCAACAATTTGAGAGCGAAGGAGAAGCGGTAGATCTGTTTCTGGATCTGATGCGCAAGAAACACAAGCGAGGTTATCGATCGAGAAGTCCAATGCGCAAACCCATTTGAATGAGAGTGTTGCACTTCGTTGTTCATTCAGCGCAGAAGTTTGGCTTCGATGCCACGCTCAGCCAGCAGATCTTCTACATGGCGCAGGCTCAGCGGAAAGCGAAAATAGAGCCAAACCGCGTGGACGCTTTTATCGGGGCGTCGCAATAGCGGCCGGCGGCTTCGCGCTCATGCCGTAAAATACCGCCCTGGATGTTAAGGGAACGCTTCCTCTCTAAGTCACTCAAAGCCACCGACCCGCTCGTGGCACAGCGTGAGCATCTGCACGGCCTTGCTTGCAATGTCTTCGTCGATGCCGGAGACATTCGGAATTTTAACCGCCTCGACACCTGCGCCAAGTCCGGCAAGCATCTCGTCGATCGCCCGGTTGGCCGCGCCGGCTTTCAGTCCCGCGGTTGCCGCCATCTTGAGGAAGTCCGAGCGGCGCAGACGATCATCCTTCCCATTGATCTTCAGGGCCATGCGATCGTGTTCTAGGCCCGGAAAGACAACCGTGGTGACCGCGTCATACAGCGGCGCGAGCTGCACAGTCGAAAATTTGCGCGTGCCCGGCTGCGCAATCTTGAGCAGCGCCAGGTTCTTGAGGTGCATATCGCCATCAGCAATCAACCAGGCGAACAGCGCTCGTTTGAGGACGAGCAGCAACGCGGCTTCGGGTTCGGTCGCAAGCGGTCGCACGGCGCGCGCGATACGCTCGATCGTGCCGCTATATTTGGCGTCGGGGGTAAGATCGAGAACCGAGCACAAATCTTCGAGCGCAAGGCACCGCTTGTCATCGGCGGAAGTCCGTATGTCAAAACGCTCGACGATCAATGCCGGCGGCATCCCGTCCGGCATGACGGTCAGCGCCGTTTGTGGCACGGTGAACCCGGCATGGCGGCCGAGCGCCATGGCGAGGTGTTCGATCACCGGTAGCGCCTGAAAGCCGCCAGTCCCGCCGGGTTTGAGGATGTGCGTGAAGGGCAGCCCCGTACTGGGAACGAGCTTTCCATCTTCTGAGAGGAACATCGGAGCCTTGATCTGCACTCCGGAGAGACGCGGCGTATCGGCGCTCGCATAAAGATGTGCGAGCTTATCTTCGAAACTCTGCTCGATATCCCCGCGGCTCGGCCCGGCATAGATGCCGGTGAAGATATCGCCGGCTTTGAAATCGTTCAGGCGGCTGACCAGGATATCGGCCGGCAAGGCGTCGAGGGCGGCAGCCTTGGTGCTGATGGTGATATTCGACATATAGCGCTTGCCCGAGCGCAGAACGGCGCGCTCATCGGTTTCCTTGAGGACGCGCTCCAGCCAGCCTTCAGGCAGCAGTGAGAGAATAAAGGGCGGCAGCTTGCCGGGAATGCGCTGCTGGATCAGCGGGAGATCGAACCCTTTATCCGGTTCCCAGCGCCATTCAAAGCCGTCGTTCAACAGATGCCCGATGTGATTTCCGTGCCAGGTGACGACGAAATCAAGCGCCGCTTCGTTGCGAACCTCGACCTCCGCCGAGGTGCGCAGCAGATAACGCTCTGCCTGCTCGCCCTCGCGATACCACTGGTTCTCACGGGCCAGCGCCCAAAGTGCGTCAGCGGCGGCCTTCGGGTCGCCATATTCGGCAACCAGCCGCTGCGCGATGGCGGCGCGCATTGCCTCGTCGATCGACGCGGCATGCTCGCTGCGCAGACGAAAGGCTTCGAGAAAGCGCTGGCGAATGGACGAGACATTGGTTCGGAATTCACCCATGCCGTCATCGATTATGGCGCTGGCAGTCGCTGGATAATCTGGTGCGCTATTCTGGATTATTTCCAGGGTCCTGATCCGGGTGCGCTGGTTGCGCGGCCCGCTGATAAAGAGCCTACCATCGCGCGTCGGTGCGAGCAGGACGGCGCTGGCGGAAGAGAGATAGGCGCGCGGATAGAGATAGCGGGCAATCCGGATGGCGTGCCGAAGCACATCAGCATCGGCATCAGCGTCGGCATCGACATAAATGCCGCGCATGAGCTGCACGATCTTGCCGGTTTCGGCCTGATAATGAGCGCGGGTTTTGTCGAGATTTTCGCCAACGAGATAGAGCAATTCTGTAACTTTCACGTATTTTACCTACGAGAAAGTTATAATTTCACATTTCAAATGTCAAGAAATTCTGACTTAATCGTATTTCATATACGCGATAGTTAGCATTCACCCACTTCTTGTCAAGGCGGGGCGACCATCCGCGGGCCGACAACTTCATCGGCATGATGACCATCATCACCACCGCCGTGGTGACCATGGCGCCAATGTCGGCACCGACGACGTTCGCTAATAACCGGCACAAGCATTGGCGGGAGCAACCAAATATGCCAGCCGATCAAAGAGGCGTTGGTGCGCAGATAAGATTTCAACAGACAGTCCGCCTTTGGGTCGAGAAATTTGGTCGCCATTTTGCCAACGAAATCCGGCGCCGGTCAGCCGGAAAGCTTGGCGACAAATGGTATCTCGATGAAGTCGTCATCTCCATCGGCGGCAAGAAGCACTGGCTGTGGCGGGCCGTCGATCAGGATGGCTTTGTTCTTGATGTGCTGGTGCAGAGCCGCCGTAATACCAAGGCAGCCAAACGTCTGATGCGAAAGCTTCTGAAAGGACAGGGGCAAGCTCCTCGTGTGATGATCACCGACAAACTGCGATATTATGGCGCTGCCAAGCGAGAGATCATGCCCGGCGTCGAGCATCGTTCACACAAAGGCCTCAACAACCGGGCTGAGAATTCACATCAGCCGACACGACGGCGAGAGCGCATCATGAAGGGCTTCAAGTCAGCTCGACATCTCCAGCGTTTCGTCTCCATCCATGACCCGGTCGCCAATCTCTTCCACATTCCACGCCACGATATCCCGTCCCACCATCACCGCGACCTGAGAACCGCAGCCATGCAAATGTGGAACGAGATCGCTCGCCTGCAAACCGCATAACCGAAAGCGGAGGGCGAAAATCTTGACCGGTATTCGTTAAGTTTACAGTGCCTGTTTGCGGCTTCTCGAGAATGTTGGGCTATCCTCAGCCGGTCAGGTAGCAGAAAGCCGCGATATCCCGGCGCCCACTAATCTCCCGGCGCCAATCCCATACGCGTCGCATGCCAGGAAGCTTCCGCGCGGGACGAAATTCCAAGCTTTCGATAGATCGATTTCAGGTGACTGGCGACCGTGCTTTCTGAAAGGCCTAGGGTTTCGGCGACATCAACGTTGCGCAATCCACGGCTGATAAAGGCCAATACCTCGCGTTCACGTGCCGACAGTGTGGAAGATTCTTCCGACACTGGTCCCGTGCGACGGAAGTGCTCCATAATGCGTCGCGCAATCGACGGCGATAGCGCGGGAATACCCTCAGCAAGCTGCGTAAGCTGCTGCACAATGCGCTCGGCAGGCTGCTCTTTGAGCAGATAACCACTTGCCCCGCGTGACAGTGCTGCAACAATATTGGCATCGTCCGCCATCACCGTAGTAACGACACCGAGAGTCGGCGCGCCGGATCGCCGTATATAGGACAGCAGGTCCAATCCGTTGCCATCAGGCAGACCAAGATCGATCAGAGCCAGATCGAAGACGAACCTGTCTACCGCCGCACGCCCGGCCCGCAAGCTGTCAGTCATAGTTGTGGTACATTCAGGAAATGCCGCGCGCGCGACGTCACCGAGCCAGTTCCGCGTTTCCGAAACATCTTCGACTATCAGGACGTGTTTCATGTGCGCGAACCTTGAACACTCGAGAATTGGGCCTTTAGCGTGAAGCCAGGCCCGCTCTCGATGATCTCCATCTGACCTTTGAGCGCGACCACCCTGGCGCGAATTCCGGCGAGCCCGCTGCCGGTGCCGCGCTGAAGGTCCGCTGCAGCGCACTGACCATCATCACTAATGGTCAACGCCAGCCAGCCATTTGCATGCGCGATTTCAACGGTAACTGTTTTAGCGTTTGCATGGCGAATGGAGTTGCTCACCCCCTCTCGAACAATCGACCGCAATGCATGGGTAGCAATGGGGGAGACCGGCGCATCATCGTCGCCATGAGACGTCCACCGCATTGCAAGGCCGGCTGCGGAAAGCCTTTCGGCTGTCTCAAGCCGCAATTCAGCCAGACTTTCATCAAGGGTTTGAGGCAAGCCGGTGACGTTGTTGATGATATCTCGCAAATCCGACAGAGCATCTCGAATCATAGCATCCTTGCTTTCCGGTCTTGTGCCGTGCAGCGCGCTGAGCAGTTTTGCTCCTATATTGTCGTGCATATCCCGCCCGATACGGGCACGCTCCTCTGCTATGCCCTGAGCATAGGCGTCACGGCTGGCGCTGGAGTGTCGTAGCATCCCATAAAGGTCGCCCGCCAGATCCACGTCTCGTCGAGAAAAAGATCGGATTCCGGCTTGTGCGCGGACGAGCCTGAGGGGCGAAACCAAGCCGCCGCCGGGAATGTTCAGAGAACGACCGTTGCTATCGGAATGCGGGGTTGCGAATTCAGCCGTACTTTCCAAATGCAAGGGACCGAAAGCGCGTATGAGGAGATCCTGCCACTTCTGATTACGAGCACCGTTTGGAACAGTCATGGCGACGTTTACCACTTCCTCAAACATCTGACGGTGCAGATTTTGCTGAGGCAGAAAATGCCGAGTGATCGCAGCACGTATAAGGATAAACAACGCGCTTACCGCGGCAAGGGAAACGCCAAAAGCGGGAACTTCATCAAGCGACGTTACTGATATGAGGAGAATGTGAAAAATAGCAAACGCGACAACGCCCGCACCGTAAAGCAATAACCGGAATGTCCATATTTCAATATCTAACAGGCGATAGCGGACGACGCTGAGCGTCATTCCTCCAAATAGAATGAGAGCTATCGCAAAACCCGCGACCGGTGGCACATCCGCCTCGCGGCCAAGCAACGGAGGGATGGTGTAAAACAGATTGAAAATGGCGATGCAAAGCGCCAGCGAGAATCCGAACCAGCCTATCGCGGTGCGGGTTTGCGGATCGCCTCTTGCGCGCAGGTATTGCATGGCTGCCGCTAAAAATGCCGCTGAAGCAGTCAGCGTGATGGGCAGATAGCGAGCAACGCCTGGTACCGACAAGCCGATCTGAAAAAATTCAATGACGCTCCAGAGAACAAAAACAGCGGCAAGCAGACCTAGCACGAATAAAGGCACCAACCGGCGCGGGTACACCAAAAACAGCGCCAACAGCAGCACGCAAAACCCTAAGGAACCGGTGGAGTTGAGTGCCGAGAGCGCGCGGAACAAGTTTCCGCCGAGCGCGAGTTCGCGCGACGTGTAAATGGCGGTGGGAAAGCAGCCTATCAGCAAGGCGGCGTTACTTAACACCAATATTCTGACCCCGACAATGTTTTGACGGAAACCGAGCGCCCATCCCGAGATCAGTGCGCTGGTAAAGCCGGCCAGAAGCTGCATCCAAAAGACGATGGGTAGACTGATAATCGGCCGCGCAGTGTATGGCGTGAAGCTAGCCTTTGAACCATCTCCCAACGTGAAAGTGACAGTTCCAGAGTGGATTATATTGGCAATGCGTCCCTGGCGAACGAAGAAATTTCTATATTCGGCATAAGTTCTGGCGGCGTCGGGCTCTTCAACAGCGTCAAAGGGCTGTAAGACCAATTCCTGCCCGCCACCGGCAACCCTAAGAAGATAATCACCTGGCTTTATTCCGGTGGCAGGTCCGCCCGGATCAACGGCAACGACCCTTAGTCCCTGCTCGACATTCTGGCCAGAAAGGGTCAATCCCATCCAGGGCTGGCTGAGTGCGATGTAAATCGTCGCGGCAACCAGAAAAGCTGCTGCCAGCCCAGTGGTTAAGACATTTAAGAACGAGCTTTTTCGATGTTCCAATGACTGTTCTCTAGACGATTAAAACTGAAATTTAGCGCATCGCCGACATCACGTCTCCCGCTAAATGTTCCTTGACGTCCCCTGTTCAGGGGATACCGGTAACCGCCGATTCACGTCATTTTAGCTTCGTGAGTATCGTGAAGACCGGCCGATAATCCGGAGTTCAGCAATTTTATGACATTGCGACCGACCTCCAGGCTGATGTCTCCACTGGATTTTCTTTGTCAGGGGCACCAATGAACTTTCTTAAATTTAAATGCCTTCTGAGTGCCACGGCGCTAGGCAGTGCTTGCTTGTTGGCGATACCCGCCAGCGCCCAAGAGTATTTGAACACCGGCGAAAGGCTGAAAGGCACAGGGGTTTCCGATAACGGCTCGGTGGTAATCGGCAATACAGATCCGCTGGACGGCGGCACGTCCAGTCACGCAATGGTCTGGACTCAAGGCACCGGGTTCACTTCGCTCGGGGGCGTAGAGCGCGGTATCTTGTTCAAGCTCGATGCCCTGGGCATTTCCGGCGACGGTTCAGTTGTTACGGGGACTGCAAACAATTCAATCTTTGATTCCGACACCACGGGAAACCGGGCCTATCGCTGGACAGCCGCAAGCGGTTTTCAGGACCTTGGGTCACTCGGCTCCAACAATTCGAGCGGCCTTGGAATTTCGGCCGATGGGAACGTCATTGTCGGTGGTTCCTATGATGGCGGCGGGCGATTACGCGCCATGCGTTGGACGAGCGCCGGCGGCATGCTGAGCCTTGGCCAACTTGACGCAGACGAAGTCTCGTCAGCAGCTTACGCCTCTTCCGGTGATGGTGCTGTTGCCGTCGGGATTTCCTCGGGCTTTACAACTCCCACAATTCCGCGCGCCTTTTCGTGGACCAACGACACAGGCATGGTGGCGCTGCCGACGCTGGAAGGCGGCAGTTCCAATGCTCTGGATGTCTCCTATGACGGTAGGGTCATCGGCGGCAGTTCCAAAATGGGCGGTCATCAGGTCGCAGTGCGCTGGGTTGATGGTGTTGTTTCGACCCTTGGGCAGACAGACCGCGGCTCAATTGCCTATGGGGTCTCCGGAAACGGAAAAGTTTTGGTTGGCGACATTGCTGACCCAGGATATCCATCCGGTTTTCGCTGGGATGAAACCAGCGGCCTTGTCAGCGTCGAACAATGGCTGCGCACGAGCGGTGTGAGCATTCTTGACGGCAGCACCTACACAGCGCGCGCAACCAATTGCGACGGCAGCGTCGTGGTTGGTGGGACTTTCCCATCCGGGTTCGGCCCCTTTGTTCGCTCTGACCTCTACATAGCCCGTGGCAATGGCACGGGACCGTCGACCTGCAGCTACACCACTGATGTATCCAGCGGTGACAAAGATGTGGTCGACAAAGATCCGGTCGACAAGGACCCAATCGACAATAATCCGGTCGATGTCGGCGCAGTTGACGGTGATACGGGCATGGGCCTCATCACCTTGACCGACCTGAACGCGACACTGGGCAATGCGGCAGCCACGAACGCGACGACGGTAAACGGGCTTGGCCTCTTGCTCAACGGGGCGGGCAGCCGACCGCTGGACAGGCGCGCACCGGCGCAACGCAATATTGTTTGGCTGAATGGAGACCTGGGCCGTGACGATCACGGTACGCGCGACGGTTCCGTTGGTGTGGGCGAACTCGGCGTGGGGCGAAATTTGGGCGCGGTTCAAATCAACGGCGCCATTGGTGTTTCAGGCAATAGACAGAATTCCGGCTTTGGTGGAAGCACCGATGTCTTGAGCACCTATGCCAAGCTTGAAACCATCGGTCAGCTTTATCCAACCAACGCCGGCGGGCTGTGGGGCGTGTTGACGGGCACGGCACTCCTCGGCAGCGCTGATATCACGCGCAACTACATCGCCAATGGCGGCCTAATTTCAAGTTCCACAGGCAAGACCGATCTTACCGGATTCGGCATTCGCGGCCGCTTGCAATGGGAGAACATGGTTCCTTATCTTTCGCCCTATGTTGAAGCTTCGCACGCACATGCCTGTATGGACGGCTATTCCGAAACCGGTGGCGCGTTTCCGGCCAGTTTTGACAAGCTGTGCGACAACACAACCCAAGCCCGCATTGGCTTTGACGCCCGCGTTCCAGTTTCTGAAACGGTCAATGTGATTGGCACCTTGGAGGCCATTCACCGCTTCCAATCCGCCGGCAGCAATGTCACCGGCCAGGTCATAGGCTTGGGCGCATTCAACGTGGCCGCATCCCCCTACGAGCAAGACTGGATGCGAGCCGGTCTCGGTGCTGAAGCAAAATTCGGCGATACAATTTTCTCGATCGTAGGCAATGTCACAAGTGCCGGGGAAAGTCCAAACACCTGGATCGGGGCGAGTGTGCGCACTACTTTCTAATTGTGGCATCGTAACGTTAACCCGCGGCGATTGGCCTTTGCGATTTTGCGGCATGACCCAAACCGTTCGTGATCCCCTTTATCGCCGCCACCAGTTCCCAGCTGAAGTGATTGCTCATGCCGTCTGGCTTTATCTTCGTTTCCCGCTCAGCTTGCGGATGGTCGAGGACTTACTGGCGGCGCGCGGGATCATTGTCTCGCACCAGACAGTCTGCCTTTGGGCCGAGAAATTCGGTTGGCACTTTGCCAATGAAATCCGGCAGCGGTCCGCCGGAAAGCTTGCCGACAAATGGTATCTCGATGAAGTCGTCATCAACATAGGCGGCAAGAAGCACTGGCTGTGGCAGGCCGTCGATCAGGATGGCTTCGTTCTCGATGTTCCGGTGCAGACCCGCCGTAACACCAAGGCCGCCAAACGTCTGATGCGAAAGCTTCTGAAAGGACAGGGTCAAGCACGCCGTGTGATGATCATCCACAAATTCGGATCCTACGGCGCGGCCAAACGCGACATCATGCCCGGCGTCGAACACCGTTCGCACAAGGGATTGAATAACCGGGCGGAGAATTCCCAGCCCCAAACGAGCCGGGCGGGAATGCGCCCCCAACTCGGCCACAGGGACCAGCCTCACCGCTCCTCAAGCAGACATTGCAAAAGATATCACCAGAGGTATCAGTACCTAAGGTTTGAGCAGTTCGTCTTGTAGCTCTATCCTGACCAGAAAGGGCGGCATGTGGCGAGTGAGGTCCGGCTCGGACGAAGCTCATGGCCACTACGATCCTTTGTTTTCACAGACTTTATAAACGCAGGCCAGAGAGCATGAGCATCGCGCAGGCGCGGGTTCACTTCGAAAGTTCGATCAATTTCTTGTCAAACCCGGATGCGGCGATGCTCTTCTCGCCGCATGCAATTGTTTTATCCAGCATATCCGCCTTTTTGAATTCTGCTGCTGCTTTTTCGTTCTTCAGGATGATCCCGTCGCCATTTTCATTCAGCGCTTGAATGTAGGCTTCAATGGTCTCGTCAGACAGAGTTTGAAAAGCTGCCGTGACGGTACAGTCGCACCGCTGTTTTGTCGCATCAAAATTGTAAGGGTCTAGCTGCTTGAGCTTGGTCTCGGTGAGATAATTCAAGTTGCCCTTCTCACTGTCTTTCCACTTTGTGTTTTGATATCCGATACAGGCTGCGTACAAATCGCCCCTGTTGACGAACTCGGCTTTGGCGGCAGCCGTTGTAGCCAGACACAGAAACAATGCGGTTATAGTGGTTTTCATTCTGAAATATGTCCTTTGTTTATCGGCTCGGTAAAACCCACCTTTTGGAAGGCTGGGCTGGCCACCCAATTGTCTGACTGTATATATATCGACGCCTCTGGAGCAAATGCAGTGATTGTTTAGGAGAGAGAGGGAGACCTAGCCGGTAGAAGCGGGATTACTGAGCTACAGAGTTCTGCAGACTGATGAAGACCGTCAAACAAGTCTCCCCAATTCATTCGTTGCCAATCCGATAGGTATCCCCCATACCTAGATATATTCCCGTGTAATGGCTGTATTTTCAATCGGCTAAGGTGCGGACATCGACAAAGCCCGGGCAATTGCGCCCGATTTGGCAAGGCTGCATGCAGACCTTCATGAGGTTGCCGGACCCAAGATCCTTGCTTTGGCGGAACTCAAGTGTCGACGTGTCTATGGCCGCAGGTTTTCCGTTGAAAATGGAACCTACGTGAAGAACGAAAAGGTTACGAAGCGGTGAGAGCGATAATACTCCAATTTGTTTTTTCAGCACGGCACCGGCTGGTTTCTGGTTGCCTGATGCTTTTTCTGCTCTCGGGATGCAGTGATCAACGCAACAGTTTCCTCGATCCGGGCGGGCCTATTGCCGCCGCACAGCGCGCCCACATGCTCGAAGTCGTGGCCTGGACAATGATTGCGATCCTGCCGGTCTTCATTCTGGTGCCATTGATGTTCTGGCGTTATCGATATCGCAACAAGAAGGCGCGCTATACGCCGGACTGGGAGTTTTCCGGTTGGCTCGATCTGGTCATGTGGGGCGGGCCGTTTGTGATCGTCGCCGTGCTGTCGACCCACCTTTGGAAAAGCACACACGCGCTTGATCCTTACAAACCCATCGCATCTGCTGAAGCACAGGTAAATGTGCAGGTGGTGGGGCTCGACTGGAAATGGCTGTTCATCTACCCCGATCTTGGCATCGCCACGGTCAACGAACTGGCTTTCCCTTTCGGCGCGTCGGTGGCGATGGACCTGACCACGGATACGGTGATGCAGTCACTGATGATCCCGGCGCTGGCGGGGCAGATTTATGCCATGCCCGGCATGCGAACCAAGCTGCATATCATGGCGGATGAAACCGGCCGCTTTGCGGGTGAGAACACGCAGTTCAACGGCACCGGTTTCACCAAGCAGAAATTCGAGGCGCTTGCGATGACCTCCGGGGACTTTGCTATCTGGGTGGCAAAGGTGAAGGCCAATGGCATCAAGCTGGACGCGGCGATCTATGACCGTCTGGCCGCCGCGTCGACGGGCGCGCAAGCGCATGACACGCTTGGCTCGCCGAAGATGCCGGAGGGCGTGCTCTATTTCAGTGAGGTCGAACCGGCGTTCTTTGCCACGGTGCTGGGCCGGTATACCCAAGGCACTGCCGTACCTTCCACCTTACAGCCCGGCGCCCCGGGATATAACCCGGCGGCGGCAGCAGGAGCAAACTAATGACCCCCGACCAGCCCGTACACTGGCTTTTGGGCCGACTTGGCGTTTCTTCATTGCCTATTCTGCCGGCCCTTGAAAATCCAACGGTCAGCGAAATGGTCGGCGCAGGCGCGGCGATGGTTGTCATCATCGGCGCTATTGCGGTGATTGCGCTCATCACCTGGCTTGGTGCCTGGCGCGCGCTGTGGCGTGACTGGCTGACTAGCGTCGATCACAAGCGGATCGGCATTATGTATATTGTTCTGGCGCTGGTGATGCTGGCGCGCGGGGTGCTTGAAGGTGCGGTGATGCGAACCCAGCAGGCGTTCGGATTGAATGGCGGTTTCCTTACGCCGGAACACTTCTCCGAATTGTTCAGCACCCACGGCACGATCATGATCTTTTTCGTGGCTATGCCGCTGATCGTCGGTCTCGCCAACTACATCATGCCGCTGCAGATCGGTGCGCGTGACATGTCGTTCCCGGTTATGAACCAGATCTCTCTGGGGCTGACGGCGACTGGCGCGGCTCTGGTGATGATCAGTCTTCTTCTCGGGCAGTTTTCGACCGGCGGCTGGTCCGCATATCCCCCCTATACAGGCTATGATTTCAATCCTGGTCCGGGGCCGGATTACTGGATCTGGTCGGTTGCTCTCGCCGGAATTGGGACCACGCTGTCGGGGATCAACTTCGCGGTCACGATTTTTAAGGAACGTGCGCCGGGAATGAGCATGTTCCGGATGCCGCTGTTTACCTGGACGATACTTTGTGCGGCGATCATCATGATTTATGCATTGCCGCCGCTGACCGTGGCTGCGCTAATGCTGGCTGCAGACCGCTACCTTGATTTCCACTTCTTCACCAATGACCTTGGTGGAAACATGATGAACTACGTCAACCTGTTCTGGTTGTTTGGTCATCCGGAGGTCTACCTGCTGGTGATCCCCGCCTATGGCGTGTTTTCCGAGACCATCTCGACGTTTTCAGGCAAGCGGCTCTACGGCTACAATTCGCTGGTCTATGCAACGATGGCAATTGCCGTGTTGAGCTTCACAGTCTGGCTGCATCACTTCTTCACCATGGGGCAAAGCGCAAATGTGAACATCGTCTTTGGCATTGCGTCCATGTTCATTGCGGTGCCGACCGGCGTCAAGATCTATGACTGGATGGCGACCATTTTCCGTGGTCGTATCCGGATGACTGTGCCGATGATCTATGCTCTCGGTTTTTTCTACCTGTTCGTGATTGGAGGACTGACGGGCGTCATGCTTGCCAATCCGACGATCAGTTTTCAGGTCCACAACACCCTGTTCCTCGTGGCTCATTTCCACAACGTCATCATTCCTGGCGTCGTTTTTGGTCTGATGTCGGGATATCATTACTGGTTCCCAAAAGCTTTCGGGTTTCGCCTGCATGAAGGATGGGGTCGGGCGACTGCCTTGTTCTGGATTTTCGGCTTCTCCTTCACGTTTTTCCCGCTCTATGCCCTGGGGTTTATGGGAATGCCGCGCCGTTCGGCGAGTTTCACCGACCCGGCCTTTACGCCGCTGATGCTTGTTGCACTGTTCGGGGCAGTGTTGATCGTGTCGGCCCTCGGATCGCTGCTGATCCAGCTCCGGGTCAGCGTCCGGGAAAAGCAAAGCCTGGCGGTGCCGTTGGGCGATCCGTGGAACGGCCGCACTCTGGAATGGGCGACCGCATCGCCGCCGCCGCATTACAATTTTGCCGTCCTGCCGCAAGTCGAGGACCGGGACGATTTCGCCGATGCCAAAGCCAAGGGGCGTGCCTATCAGGAGCCTGATGCCTACGAAGACATCGAGATGCCGAACAACACTTCACTTGGCATGATTGTCTGTGTCGCATCGACGCTTCTGGGGCTGGCGCTGGTGTTCTACATCTGGTGGCTGGCAATCCTTGCCACGGGGGTTATCGTCGTCGCTTTCCTCGCCCGCACATTTGTCTTGTCGACCACCCATGTCATCCCTGCGGACAAAATAGCGGCCGAGCATCGGGCCTGGCTTGCGCAGGTTCACGCCGCAGCGCCGATCACGCGCGACGCGGAGACAAGCAGTGCAAATCGAGGGCTAGCCAGGCTTGAACCACCGACATTCGTGGGAGCCGGACAATGAAAACGCCAGTCCTTCACCCTGGTCTTAACCTCGGGCCGCGTCACGGCGAAGCGCACGAACGTGCAGAAAAACTGGCCTTCGGCTTTTGGGTCTTTCTGATGAGCGATCTCATCATCTTTGGCCTTATGTTCGCGACCTACGTTACAATGGCCAACCCGATGGGGATGGCTGGTGGTCCGGGACCAAAAGAAGCCTATGACCTGACCAGTATTTTCATTCAAACGATGGTCTTGCTCACCAGCAGCTTGACATTTGGCATGGCGTCACTGGCGATGCGATTTGAGCGAGGAAAGGCGGCGATTACTGTTTGGCTTTCCGTCACACTCCTGCTTGGTATCGGATTCTTGTCGCTTGAAGTGCGGGATTTCGCGCACATGATCGATATCGGTGCTGTTCCATCGCGCAGCGGATTTCTGTCTGCGTTCTGGGGGCTGGTGCCGCTTCATGGTGCCCATGTCGCCATCGGATGCCTGTGGATCATGATCATGCTGATCCAGATGCGCGTCTTCGGGCTGGTTCAGCTGGTCAAGACACGGATTTTGCGTCTCGGCCTGTTCTGGCACTTTCTTGACCTGATCTGGATCGGGATTTTTACAATCGTCTATCTGGGAGCGCTGGCGTGATGAGTGAACCGAACTATCAACAGGAAGTGCGCGGGTATCTGACCGGCTTCGGACTGGCGCTTGTGCTGACGCTTGTGCCGTTTGCCTTGGTCCTGCGGGGAGACCTGAGCCCTCTCGCAACCCTCATCGTTCTGGGGGGCTGTGGCCTCGCACAATTTGTGGTGCAACTGCGGTTCTTTCTGCATATCGACCTGCGCCGTCAGAAGCGCGAGGACCTGCAGTTGATTTTGTTTTCCGTCCTGCTTCTCGTCATCATGGCGGGCGGTACGATCTGGATTATCGGCAATCTTGGCATGCGGATGTAGGTCGTGCTCAAGGCTGGGCACGCCTGCTTTCAGGCGAGCCCCGGAAGAACAGCCTTCGTCCCGACCATGATCATCTCCACAGCGATCGCCAACAGGATCATGCCCATAAGACGCGACATGATCACCCGCATCGTGTCGCTGAGGGCTTTGCCGAAAAAGGCCGCAAAAAAGAACACGACAAACAGCATTGCCAGAATGCCTCCAACAATCCCGCCGATGGCGATCAGGTCTTCAAATCCCTTGGCGTGTCCAGTGTAGATGATCAGCGTTGCGATGGTTCCCGGACCGACGATCATTGGAAACGTAATGGGATAGAAGGCAAGTCCGGACAGTTCCTGCATGTGGTCCTGCTCTTTTTCAGTACCATGATGCGAGGAAACGCTATTACCGTTCAACATCGTCCAGGCGATATGTGCCAGCACCACACCACCGGCGATGCGAAACTGATCGACACTAATGCCGAAAAAATCAATGATCTGTTGGCCTGCGAAAAGAATTACCACGCACATGGCAGCAGAGAAAAGTGCAACTTTCGCAGCCAGCTCGCGCTGTTGAGTCACCGTAAAATCTGCCGTGAGCGCCAGAAACATCGGCAGGTTTACAAAAGGATTCATGATTGCAAAGAATGCCCCAAAGGCTTTCGTCAGTTCAGCGTAGTCCATGTCGGCTCCTTGCCTCATATTTTCTTCGGCCCTGGCTTGTCTTTCCCATGAGGCGCTCCCCGATTATGGGCCAAAAAGAGCAGGAATTTTTCCAGGGCAAGAGCTCATCACAATGGAAATGTCGATGAGCCGCTCTCAGGTGAAATCGGCAGAGTGGTACCGATCGCACAATGAGCAGCGGAATCCGGTATAGCCTCTAGGTCATACCAGATCGTTAGCAAACCACTTTGCTTCTGGGCTCGGCTGCAAACTGGCCGGTTTCCGGTTTGCAAGGCGGTTACACCCAGCGAGCCCCCAACGCCGGTTTACTCAACAAATCGATCCCTCCCTGATCCTGGCTATGACCAGCAAATTGGCTCAACCATCCTCCCACGCTCAACCGACGTACATTCCGGATCGTGTCCGGAGGAGGCAAAGTATACCGCCCCGACCCCCAACGTTTATGAGAAAGCCGTATTATTGAAGGGATCAGGATGTTAGGTTCTTGAAATTATTCGAACATATGATGATTCCAGATCAAGGTATTTCCTATGACATCCGAGCAGATGAAACCACACTGGGCCTTGCGTGCTCTGGGTGCCGTTGCGCTTTTGGCTGGCCTCTATTTGCTGGTGGGCGGCGCCTATCTGATGTCTCTGGGGGGCTCCTGGTATTACGTCATTGCCGGTTTGGGGCTTGTAGCCAGTGGCGTTCTGATCTTTTTGGGCAGGATTCTGGGCGTCGTCATCTACCTCGCCACCTTTATCTTCACGGTCTGCTGGACCTATTACGACACCGGCTTGAATTTCTGGGGCTGGGTCCCCCGGACCGCAGCGCCGCTGGTGATTGCCATTGCCGTTCTGCTGTCGGTGCCGCTGTTCCGTGGCCGGACGGTCACGCCGCTGCGATCACGCCTGTCGGTGACCGGTGGTCTGGCGCTGATTGCGGTCTTTGCCGTATTTTTTGCGCAGATGCTCGAACCGCATGGCATCGTTCGAAATGATATTTCCATAACCCCCGGCAAAGAGACCGAAACCACCGCGGAAATGGGTGGCGAGTGGCGCGAATGGGGCAGAACCGGCGAAGGCGTCAGATATTCGCCGCTTGACCAGATCACCAAGGATAATGTCGGCGATCTCGAAGTTGTCTGGACGGCTCATCACGGGCAAATTCCAGACGCCGCTCTGGCGAACGAGGACCAGAACACCCCGCTTTATGCTGATGGGACGCTGTTTCACTGTGCGTATAATAATGTGGTCACCGCATTCGACGGGACGACGGGCAAAGAAAAATGGGTCTTCAATCCCCATGCGTCTGCGCCGTTGTGGTTGCGGTGCCGCTCGATCGCTTACGTCGATTCGGCTGTTGTCACGGGTGCTGCGGGCAACGCCAAAATCGGGGGCATTTCCGGCACCGCAAACCGGAAGACTACCGGATCAAGCTTCGCGCCTGATGTGAAGATCCTGACCGAGGGGGCGACTGATGGCTCAAACACTAAGGAGATTGATGCCAATCTGGCTGCAAATGCCGGCGACACTGTTGCCGAGCAATCAATCGAGGCAGGCAAGCGCGACAACGGAGAAGAGGAAACCGCTGACGCGAATGCCAGCACCACCAATGCCGCGGTTGCTGACTCCAATGAAACTGCCGATGTGAGCGAAGATTGCGGCCCGCGTATTGTTGTGGCCACGGTCGATGGTCGTTTGATGAGCATTCGCACCAGCGACGGCAAATTGTGCACAAGCTTTGGTGAGGACGGTGTTGTCGACCTGCATGAGGGTATGGGCAGCTATTTTGCCGGCGAATATATGCCAACGACGGGCGCTATCCTTGCAGGCAACAAGATTATTATTGGTGGCTGGGTGATGGACAACCGCTCCGTGGGCGAAGCCCCGGGTGTTGTGCGCGCCTATAATGCCATCACGGGCGCTCTGGAATGGGCTTGGGATTCAGGCAATCCGAAAATCGATACATACCCGCCAAGGGGTGAGAGCTACACACGCGGCACGCCAAATGTCTGGGCGCCGATGTCCTATGATCTCGAGCTCAACATGGTCTACCTGCCCACCGGCAATGCGACACCGGATTATTGGGGTGGCGAGCGTAGCGATAGCGATAACAAGTATTCCTCGTCAGTTGTTGCGCTCAATCTGGATACCGGCAAAGAAGTCTGGCACTTCCAGACAACACACCATGACCTTTGGGATTATGACCTGGCATCGCAACCGGCGCTGGTGGATTTCCCCAAAGCCGACGGAACCACAGTTCCAGCAGTGGTGCAGCTGACAAAACGCGGTGAAATCTTCGTGCTTGACCGGCGTGACGGCACGCCGCTGACCAAAGTGACAGAACAGCCTGTTCCGCAGGGAAGCGCCCGAGGCGAGTATTATTCGCCAACGCAGCCGTTCTCGACCGGCATGCCGTCGATCGGGTCGGACGATTCCGTTCTCAGTGAAAACAAGTCCTGGGGCATGACGCCGTTTGATCATCTTTACTGCCGCATCCGGACCATGAAGACCCGTTGGGACGGGCTGATGACACCACCTTCCACCGATGTCTATTACGAATTTCCCGGCAATGGCGGCGGCTTCAACTGGGGCAGCGCATCCTTCGACCAATCGCGAAACCTGCTGGTTTTGAACAACATGATCTGGCCGAACCGGACCCATCTGATTGAGACGGACACCACCGGCGGCAAGGATTTGAGCGGCGGTAGCGAGGGTGGCCCGATGGCCGGCACGCCCTATCAGGTCTTCATTGGCTACAATATCCTGGAATTCTTCGCGACCCCGTGCTTCGAGCCGCCCTTTGGCACCGTGACGGCCATCGATCTGGCGACGCAGAAGATCAAATGGCAGATCCCCATGGGAACGACCGAAGACACCGGCCCCTTCGGACTGAGGACCTACTTGCCGATCAACACCGGCATGCCTACGCTGGGCGGGTTGTTGACCACCAAACCGGGGCTCAGCTTCTTTGCCGGCACGCAGGACTATTATCTGCGCGCCATCGACACCGAGACGGGTGATATTGTCTGGAAAAGCCGCCTGCCTGTCGGCAGCCAATCAGTTCCGATCACCTACACCGACGAGAACAATCGGCAAATAATCGTTGTTCAGGCCGCCGGCGCGCGCCACAGCCCCAATCGTGGCGATTACCTGATCGCGTATGCGTTGAAAGAGAAATAGGGGCGCTCTGGACTTTTTGCACTGCTGAGGAGCTGACGGAAATCTGCCGTGCCCATGTGTACAGTCGGCATCGTCCTCTGGGGCGGCATAAACTCCAAACCAGCCATCAGTCGCCTCGGTCACTGACTGCGTACAATCTGCTGAAGCCCCACACCTAAGGTATCCGTCTTTATCAAGCTGTTCTTGATGTCTGGTTTCGATTCTGCTTGATGAGAGTGTTGGCCAGTTTGATCAGCTGGCATTGCCAAGTTGTTGGGTCGCGGGTTGGCGAGGCGATCGTTTTTCAAGCTGCCATTTCTGCCGTGTAATCAGCCCACAGTCAGAAGGCATCGGCGTTGTCACATAAACCTGTATTGCAGTTGCCTGCGTTTTGGGTTGGGCGTAAATTTCGACGATGCAGACACCAGATATCAGTTTCAAGCGTCATCGTTTTCCGCCATAGATCGTTGCTCACGCAGTTTGGCTTTACCTGCGGTTCAATCTGAGCCTACGTGAAGTTGAGGAAATGCTGCTCGAGCGTGGTATCGGCGTTTCCTATGAGACGGTCCGCCGCTGGATCGCCAAGTTCGGACCCCAGATCGCCCGCAACTTGCGGCGACGGCAGGCCCGCCCCGGCGATGTTTGGTATCTGGAAGAAGTCGTTGTGAAATGCGCTGGAGAGAAGTTCTGGCTCTGGCGCGCGGTCGATCAGCATGGCACCGTTCTCGAAGAAATCTTGCAAAAGCGACGCGACAAAAGGGCAGCCAAGCGCCTGCTGGTGGCGTTGATGAAACGCTATGGCTTTGTTCCCAAGCGGATCATCACCGATAAGCTCCGCTCCTACGGCGCTGCAAAGGCGGACGTGGCGCCTGGCCTCGACCATTGGTCTCACAAGGACCTCAACAATCGGGCTGAGAATAGCCATCTGCCGTTTCGAAAACGGGAACGAACCATGCAGGGCCACCGATCACCAGGAGCATTGCAACGGTTCGTCTCCATGCACTCCGCTACCCGCAATTGCTTTTCAGTTCCGTCCCGCCGCCGTGCCGCACAAACAATTCGCTACCATCGCCTCGAAGCATTCGGTGCATGGCAAACTGCGGCCTGCATCGCCTAAAAATTCAAGAGCCGCTGTCCTTTCTCGGCCTGGCAAACTTAATGTGACAATGCCGGTAGAACACCTGATCCGCACTGCGATGCACTCGGATGGCGACGACAACACACTTGAAATGGCTCAGTTGCCGCAATTATAATTCTCGTCTCAAAAGGCGTCATTTAGCGGAATCCACGGGATGAGTTCATCTATGCGTGATTGAGGGTGGCCGCACGCCAACAAACAGGGCAACATTGCACCCCACTCCCGGTCCGGCGTTGGCGCGCCCGCTATTGCAGCGGGCGCGCCAAAATCACCAGCCGCCTTCTGCGCGCCGGTTGTAGCTCTTTTCACCGCCCAAATCGAAGACCAGTAGTTTGCGCTCAGTGAACGTCTCAAGGAACCACTGCGACAGCTCACGGCCAACCCCGGACTGGCCGGTGCCACCGAAGGGCGCCAGCTGATCCCAATAATTCGAAGTTTCGTTAATGTTAACGGTGCCATGCGGCAGGGCCTCGCCGACCCGCCAGGCGGTGGCCAGATCCTGTGTCCACAGCGAAGCGATCAATCCAAGGCCGGACTGGTGCGCAATCTCGATTGCCTGCTCGGCATTCTTGATCTTGATGATCGGTGCCACCGGCCCAAACGTTTCTTCCTGTGCGATCAGCATGTCGGTGGTGACATCGGTAAGGATGGTTGCGGGATAATAGAGCCCGTCTTCCTTGCCGAACTGTTCAATCTTGGCGCCCTTTGCCACCGCATCCTGCACATGCTGCTTGACCCGGGCCAAAGTGGTCGGATTGCACAGTGGCCCCATCTCGGTGTCTTCGTCCGCAGGATTGCCGATGCGCAGCGCTGCAGCCCTGGCACGGAATTTTGCAAGGAATTCGTCATAGACATCTTCATGCACCAGCACGCGCTCGGCCGAGGTGCAAACTTGACCGGTGTAATAGAAGCAGCCATTCATCGCTCCTTCAACCGCCTTGTCGATATTGGCATCGGCCAGAATGATGAACGGGCCATCGCCGCCGAGTTCGAGCAGATGCGGACGCAGCGCACATTTCTCGGCAATGCCGCGGCCGGTCTTGGTCGAGCCGGTGAAGAACACCCCGTCGACGCCTTTCGATTCCACCAATGCCGCCCCAACCTCACCTGTGCCCTGCACCAGATTAATCACCCCGTCCGGAAGGCCTGCCTGCTTGAAGAGGTCCGCCACCATGGCGCAACACTTGGCTGCGTATTCCGATGGCTTCCAGATGATTGTATTGCCTGCCGCCACAATATGCGCCAATGCGATTGAGGCAATATCGGTCGGGAAGTTGTAAGGCGTGATCACCGCCACCGTACCCAGCGGACGATAGTTCATCACCAGACGCTTGTTGGTGGTGCGTTCCTGGGTTGACGGAAAAGATAGCCCACGATGGCGCAGGATCTCTTCCGCCGACTTGCCCCATGATGGAGCCGAGTACTCAAACACTTCTTCACGTGCATCGGTGATCGGCTTGCCGATCTCGGCGCAAAGCACCTGCGCGATAGCCTCAGCATTCTCAAGGAACAGCTGATGAATCCGCCGCATGATCTGGGCGCGCTCAATCACCGACAGGGCCGCCCATGCCGGCTGTGCCGCCCGCGCATTGGCGACCGCCTTTGCCACATCATCGGCGTTGCACTTGCCGACATTGTAGAGCAGCGAGCCGTCATGCGGATTGCGTACTTCAAACGTACCGGCCGAACCATCGACCCATTCACCGCCAATTAAGGCGCCTTTGGTCACGTTAGGATTGGTTATGCTATGAACGTTCATGGGGACCCTCCAGTGTTAGACGTTTTTGGATTTCGTTTTGTCGCGCAACAGCAGCACGGATGCGAAGATCAGCAGAATTGACATCGCCACGATCAAGGTGCCGATGGCATTGATTTCCGGCGTCAGCCCGCGGCGCAACGTCGACCAGATATACATCGGCAAGGTGTTGTCCCTGCCTGTCAGAAAGAAGGTGACCGGGATCTCGTCGAACGACAGCGTGAAGGCCAGCATGCCGGCGCCGATCACGGCAGTCCGGATATTTGGCAGCGTCACCAGGAAGAATGTCTGCAGGCCTGACGCCCCCAGATCGGCTGATGCCTCCGTCAGGCTCGCCGGCAAGCGCTGTAGCCGCGCAAATACCTGCGTCACCACAACTGCCAGAAGCGCCGTCGCATGGCCGACGATTACCGCTTCCAGGCTAAGATTGAAACCAAGCGATCGAAACATGATCAGCATGGAGATGCCGGTGATGATCCCGGGAAGCGCGATCGGCAACAGTATCAACTTGCGGAACAGCCCCTTGCCCGGAAAATCGAACCGGTCGAGCGCGATCGCCGCGGGGACGCCGATAAGCAAAGTCAGTGTCGTGGCGCTGAGTGCAACATAGACACTGTTGTAGAAGGCCTGGATCAGCTGATCGTTCTGGGCGAGCTTGTGATACCAGTCCAGCGTCAATCCTGACATCGGCCAGGTCAGCGACCGCGAGTCGTTGAAGCTGTAGGCGATCAGCACCGCAATCGGCAGGTAGAGAAACCCGAGAACCGCGGCAATTCCCAACAGCCACGACACCCGCTCGATAGCGGCCAGCAAAGTGCGCCCCCGGGGACTCGAAGATTTGACGGGATCCGCGGTCATGCGAATTTCCCCTTCCCCAGCCGCTCGAACCGATCCGAAATGGTGATGATGGTCAACACGATCAGCATCATCACCAGCGCCAGCGCCGCCCCCAATGGCCAATTCAATGCCGCGCCAAACTGGGAGGCGATGACATTTGCCACCATCAACCCGTCAGGTCCGCCGACAAGGAACGGTGCGATGAAATCGCCAAAGGTCAGACAAAACGTCATGGTGAACCCGGCAACAATGCCCGGGATCGACAAAGGCAATGTCACCTGAAAAAAAGTCCGGACCCGACCGACCCCAAGATCGTTCGAGGCTTCTGTCAGCGACTTCGGGATTTTCTCCAGAACCGCATAGATCGGCATGACCATGAACGGGATAAACACATAGATAAGCGTCACGATCATCGCCGTCTGATTGTAGAGAAACACTGACGACGGCTCTGACAGGATGCCGATCGACATCAGGAACGAGTTCAGGATGCCGGTTGTGCCCAAAATGGTTTTCCAGGTGTAAGCCCGCAGCAGATACGACACCCACAGCGGCGCCACCACCGCCATATAGAGCACCTGCCGCACGGACGCGCTTTTGACCTTGAACACCAGAAAGTAGGCATAGGGAAAGGCAATCAGGGCTGCACCAAGCGATACGAACAACGCAATTTTCAACGTTCGAGCCAACACATTGAAATATTGCGGATCGCTGACAATCTGCAGATAGTTGCCGAACTGAAATGCTGGCTGGAAGGTCGGGTAAACCTGCTCCCAGAAACTGTAGACGAACAGGATCGAGTACGGGATGAACATGAACACTATGGTCCAGATCAGCGGCGGTGACAGCACCGCCGCGCGCCAGAGACGACCGGAAGCCGGCGCACTCATGCCTGGGCCTCGTCTCTCAGGATCATGATCTTGTGTGGATCAATCGACATGGCGATGGCGCTGCCCACCTGAGGCAGGCCGGCAGTGCCAACCACATCGGTGATCGGCATGTCGACGACCACCTGTCCGCTGCCAAGGTCCATCACCAGTCGCGCGCTTTGTCCGTGATAGAGCACATCGGCAAGCTGGCCACGCAGTGTATTTTCAGCCTGTGTGTCGCCGCGCAACAGCGTCGCCTTCTCGGGACGAAACCCAAACAATGTATCTTTTCCACCCAATGCCGCCGCCGCAGCGGGCGCCTGCAGGCTTTGGCCGAAGCAGGAAATCAGTGGCCCCGAAACTCCCGCCTCTATGCGCGAGCGGAACATGTTGGTGCTGCCGACAAAGCCCGCGACATAGCCGGTTTGCGGGTTCTCATAGAGATCTTGCGGGCTGCCGATCTGCACAATCTTTCCAGCACGCATCACCACCACCCGGTCCGACATGGTCAGCGCTTCTGTCTGGTCATGGGTCACCAACACGAAAGTAAGCCCTACCTTGGTGTGCAGGGTCTTCAATTCAACTTGCATCTGCTCGCGCAGATTGGCATCGAGGGCTGACAAAGGCTCGTCCAGCAACAGCACACGCGGCCTGCGCACAATAGCCCGTGCCAGGGCCACCCGCTGCCGTTGCCCACCCGACAGCATATAGGGCGAAGCCTCATAGCGATCTTCCAGGCCCACCAGCGCCAACGCCTCGCGCGCCTTGCTGTTCACTTCAGCCTTCGGCACGCCGCTCACCCGCAGGCCATAACCGACATTTTTGCCGACAGTCAGATGCGGAAAAAGCGCATAGTCCTGAAACACCATGTTCACCGCGCGCTTGGCTGGCGGCACGTGGGTCACGTCTTCTCCGTCCAGCTCAATCCGACCGTGCGTCGGCTCTTCAAAACCACCGATCATCCGCAGCAGCGTGGATTTTCCACACCCCGATGGCCCAAGTAGAGTGACGAACTCACCCTCTTCGATATCCAGCGAGATGTCATCCACTCCCCGCACATCGCCAAATGTTTTGGTCAGGCCTCTGATTTCAATGATCTTCGTCACACGCAGCGCTCCGTCATATGGGGAGAGTCCGCGGAAGAACCGCGAACTCGTTTGCTATGATGAACCGGCTGCTTACTGCGCTTTCACCGCGTTCCACGCATTGGTGTATGTGGGCAGGCGAGCACCCAGATTGGTCCAGAGCAGCAGGCTGTCCATATATTGCGGATCATCCTGATGCAGTGCGCTATATTCCTCAGGCGACATGAAGCTTTTTGCCGCAACCGGATTGGTCGAGGAATAGCCGTTCACCTTGAACACGCCAGCCTGACCCTCGGCAGCGCTCGCCATGTTCAGGAACTGGTAGGCGCACTCCTCATTCGGCGTGCCAGCCACAATCATGTTGCTGTCCATCCAGCCTTCGGCGCCCTCTTCGGGAATGAACTCGACGACATCAATCCCTTCGGCCTTCAGCAGCGATGACTGATATCCGCCCCAGGTGTTGGAAATCCAGACTTCACCGGACTTGTAGAGATCAACCAGTTCACCTGCAGTCGCCCAGTATTTGCGAATATTGGGCCGCTGTTCGCTGAGCTTTGCCTGCGCCGCCGCAATCTGGTCATCGCTGAGTTCATAAATATTCATGTCACCGTTCAAACGCGCGGCGACATAAAGTGCACTCTTGTCATCCCACAACGAAACCCGGCCCTTCAGTTCCGGATCCCACAACACCGCAATCGAGGTTGGCGGAGTGGGGAACTTGTCCTTTAGATACATGAAGGGAATTGCACCCCAGGCGTATGGGACGCCGTAGATCTTGCCGTCTTTATGAAGACCTTCGGCAGAGGTGAATTTCTCATAGAGATCATCCCATGCCGCGATTTTCGAAACATCGATCGGCTGGACAAACCCGGCATCGATCAGGGATTTGGTGGTGTCGATAGAAGGCGTAACGATATCGAACACACCACCGCCGGCTGCCAGTTTCGGCGCGAAATCATCGTTTGAGCCTACATAGGTTGCCGAAACTTTGCACCCGGTAGCGGCCTCAAAAGGCTCTATGACAGAAGGGTCGGCATAACCTTCCCATGTCAGGATATTCAATTCACCTGATAACGCCGAAGACGCCATCGAAACGGTACACAGCGCAGCAATGCTAACGCTAAAAAAGATATTCTTCTTTGTCATGTCTTTGGTTCTCCACTGTAGGTTTTTGCGGTCGTTGCCGTTGAGGTTTCCGCCGTTGGATCGGCAGTTTTTCGAACGATTGTCCCGATATCCACGCCCAGGGCATTGGCAGCCTTTCGCTTGCTGCCATGCAATCGGATTGCCTTGTCAATAAGCGTCCGTTCATAACGACGCACTTCCGAGCGCAGATCATATGGCTCCACCCCCTGCCCCGCGGTCGCCGACGCTGCATCAAGGCCAGGAATGTCGATGGGAGCCAGAAGATCAGCCATCAGTTCGGCCAGATCGTCGACCTCTTCCAGGAAGATCGACAATTTTTGAACGATATTCAGCAACTCGCGGATGTTGCCCGGAAAACTGTAGTCGCCCAACATTTCCCGCACCCGCCGCGGAACAAACAGCGCAGCCTGCCGGCGCTGGTTGATGGTCTGTAGGAAGCGTCCGGTCAGATGGTCAATCAACGCAGGCATATCGCGCAACGGCGGCACCCGCAGCGGCACCACAGCCAACCGGTAATAAAGATCCGCACGAAAGCGCCCCTCCCGCACCATCTGCCGCAGATCGCGATTGGTGGCGGCAATCACCCGCACATTCACCACGCGCTGCTCGCCGCCATCGGGATTGCTGACAATGCCGTCTTCGAGAAAGCGCAACAGCAGTGCCTGTGCCGTCAGCGGAATTTCCGCCACCTCGTCGAGAAACAGAGTGCCGCCTTCGGATTGCTCTATCAATCCGACAAGCCGCTGCTGGCCTCCCGCCGCCGGAGCGCCGAACATGGCGCGCGCGAACTGCGCATCTCCCGACAGGGCACAATTGGCCACCACAAAGGGTGCATCCGCGTCGGCGACTGTCGAATGCAGAAACTTCGCGACCTCGGTCTTGCCAACGCCGGATTCTCCGGTAATCAGAATCCTGCCGCCTTGAAGCATCGCGCGCTCGCCGCGTGACAGCACCCGGTCCAGTTCGGGCGCCAACCGCCGCTGTTCGATAAAATCGGGTCGCGTCCTGTTCTCTGCAATGAATACTGTCCGCATCGCCTTGGCCTGCCGAGTGGCCCGCTCGCGGCGATAATCCAGCCCGGCAAGATCACGCAAGACAATGATCCGCGCGGCGGGCGAACCTGTCAACTCAGGTGCCGAACGCGGGGCAGCGAGGATCTCACGTCCATCAACACGCCGCAGCATGCAGTCTGTTGCCTGGCCCGTCACCACCGCGTGCACCAGGTCATCCCAGCCCTGACATTTCACCGGCAGATCAGAAAAATATCTGCCCCTTGCCGCCTCGGCTGCAATGCCAAGTTGACGGGCGGCCTCGGTGGTCATGTGCAAGACGGCACCATCCGCTGAGATCAGCACGACACCGTCGTCGAGCATCTCGAGGCTGAGTTCAGCCTCCGCCTGGGACTTGGCCGAAAAAAACGGATGATCTGCAAGGGTGAAATTGCTCACGCTAGATCTCCATGACATCGTTTGACAACATCAGCAAAACAAAGCCGGTGCCCTGCGCAGTCTCACGCGGTGCGATCTGCCATACAGTATCGGGCATCGCCTTGGCGAAGCGAACACTCATGGAAACCCCCAGGGACCGAACCTTCGCGATCACCTTTGCCAGTTCCGGAAGAACCGGCTCTGGGCACGCCTTGCGTATCATGGCGTCAAAGGATTGCCCCTCCGCAGCCGGCCCGAACTGCGCGACGGCTGCCGGGTTCAGTGTTTGAATTGCACCAGAGGCATCAACGGTGACGAAGGGACTTGCCAACGCTGCAATCGCCCCCTCCATCGCCGCCAACTCGTCGTTTAGCGCCTGTTCCCGCCGGCGGTGCTTAGCAACATTTCTAACTGTCCCAAACATCCGGTAAAGCTTGCCATCACCGATATGCGCACGCACATCGTTCTCGACGTAAATCTGCAGCCCGTCATAGCGCTGATCAAGTGCGGGGGAACCGTCAACTTCGAACCCGTTGGCGATCAGATTCAGCAGGAAATTCCGGTTGCTGGCATTGTCGGGAAAAATTTCATGCACCGGCCGGGTGTTCATGTCCTGCCCGGCGGGCAGCCGGTAAAGCCGCTCCATCGCCGCGTTGCAGTGGCGCCAGACTGGTCGGTTCGCAAAAATCTGATGCACAACCTGATGATCGTCCGCCATCAAATCTACGGGCGGGCTGAATTCCATGCACCAGCAGGCATCATTTGACGCAGCAAGCATGCCCCTGAGAATGTCCTCGGTCGAGACGTCCGGCAGCTCGTTCCGCACATTATCTTCGACCTTTCTTGAGACAACAATCTTACTCATGTCTAAACGATGCAGGATTTCATCGAATGATGCAATCCTAATTTTCAATAGACATGCCGCCCTACTTGCTGGGCCATTTTCATAGAACTAGCGCTGCAATATGTCATCACTAGAGATCATAGCCATGTCCAAACACGGTTTACAGGAGGAATTATCTGGGCGCAGGCTGTTCGATCGTTCGAGAGTGGGACTCAAAGCAGTCAGGACCAGCGTTGGCGCGGGGATCGGCAAATTTGCGGAATTTAGCGGCTTTGGTGCATGAATAAGAACTCAACAATTTCTGCTTATTCGGTTGCGATCGAAACCAACTTGATCGGTCCAGCATGCCGTATAAACATAACACCAGCCGCCGCCATCATATCAGGAAGATGCGATTCAAGGTGACGAACTGGGGAGAGTACGAAGCAGGCCTTCGCCGCCGTGGCAGTTTGACCCTTTGGATAACGCCTGAAGCTCTGGCGAGTTTGGACTACCCCGCGTCGCAAGACGCGTGGGGGCCAGCCGCTTTACACCGATCTAGCCATTGAGACGACGTTGATGCTGGGTATGGTATTCGGCCTGCGACTGCGCCAAAGCGAAGGGCTTTTGAGTTCGGTGCTTGCGCTGATGGGACTGGATGTACCTGTGCCCGATCACACTACACTCAGTCGGCGGGCAAGAACCTGGATGCCAACTGTCGAGCGACGGACTGCGCCCGATGCACCGCTTCACGTGCTGGTCGGCAGCACCGGGCTGAAGGTTTATGGCACCGGCCAATGGCTGGAAGAAAAGCATGGGGCAAAGTCTCGCCGTGGCTGGCTCAGATCGACGATGAGATCGACCAGTTCACTGCCGATGGAGCCTATGATGGTACTCCCCCACCGACGACGCTGTTTTCCATCACAGCGCAGGCGCAAGGGTCGTCATTCCACCGCACTTGAACGCGGTTGAACGGCCTACCCCCCAAGCATGCTGCCAGAGAGACGACCACATAACCTCCATGCAGATAGATAGGCGGCTGAAATGGCAGGCATAAACCGGCTATGGCAAGCGAGCTTTGGCTGAATCCGCGATGGGTCGATACAAGGGCTCCATCGGGCCGCGTTTGCGTGCTCGCTCATTCCTTGCTCAACAGACAGAGGCTGCGATCGGCGTCGCCATTCCTAACCGAATGCTCGCCTGCGGACGCCCTAAATCCGTTTGTTGCGAGGCATCGGCGGGAGCAACCAAATAGGCCTCCCCATCAAAGACGAAATTACGCACATTTGCTGATCCACGCACCAACGCTCCTATCCAACCTGTCTCTCACCGGGTCCATTAGCGCGGATTTGCGCCATCAGCATTGGTCCGAGCGAGAATTCGCCGCGTTCAGCGCGTCGGGTCAGATCCCGCAGATACCCGCCGGCGGAGTTGATATGGCCACCCCGTTCCAGAATACAGGCCATCACAGTGGCCGCATTTTCAGGCCCGAGAATCGCGCAGGCCTCCTCGTAGGCCGAGGGCGAGACGCCCAGCATCGAACGCACCACCACTGCGGCCCCCATCAGGTCGCGCCAGCTAGAAATTGCCCCGACAGGCCCATAATCGGCGATATCCCGGCACGCCGAAAGAACCATCCCGAGCGGAAACGGCTTGAAGCCGCCATCCAACATACGCTCGCCAGATTTTTGGGCGCGGGGAACCATCCTAACCGTATCCGCCGCCTCAACCCGGCTCATCCCCTGCCCTTCATTTGGCCTGCCGGATTTCATCTCAATGCAATCCGGCACCACATCTGATTTAACCGAGGCATCCGGAATTTTGCCCTGTTCTGTTTCTAAGAGCAGTTCAGATTCAGGAATAGAGTCGGTGTTTGAATTCTGTATATGGCGCTCAGTTTGGACGGGATTGCCGCTCGGTTTTTGAGCTTTAATCTGTGTTTCCAACTGATTGAGTACGTTTTCGCGCAAAAACTCCATCTCATGAAGCGTCGCCGAGACAACTTCCGCAGACGGGCTGCGCGGGTGGCTCGCAAGAATCGACCTGTACTGCTCCTGAACCGCCAGCCAGTCGCCCGCAGCACCCTCTTCAAGCGCTGTTTCAATCAGCTTGATCACATCACGCCGGCAGATCGTCAGGCGTTCCTTGAGGCGGCGCAGATGCAAGCGTTCCGCTTCGACTTCGGCAGCCAGTCGCTTGATTTCGTCAGCGCGCGCCAACAATGGTTTGAGCGAAAAGCCGAAGGCCTCGTCAATCTCCCCTGCCCGGCTGCGGCGTGCAAAGCGTTTGCCATTGGCGCTGTCCTTGCGCACCAGCAGCCCGGCTGAAATCAGCACCGCGACGTGACGCCGAATGGTCGGCTCGGCCATTCCATTGGCGCGTCGCGACAATTGTGCATTGGAGGGAAACACGATCATGGAATCGGCCGCCGCAAGATCTGGCTTGGGATAAAAGCTGATCAGCGCGCTCAACACCGCCAAGGCCCGGTCGGTCACGCCCAGGCGCGGCCGGGCTTCGCACAGCGCGTGATAGATCTTCCACTTGTCGATCCGCGCGCCGGGCTCAACCTCATCGGCGGCGATCTGGTCTGCCAACATGGCATAGGTCATTGCCCGCCGCCCGAAGGGCGTCGCTATATGGTCCAGTTGCATCGTCTTTCACCTTTCAAAAAGGCAACAGAAATCCAGCCGCCAAAAATATGACGTCAAACGCTTGACTGTGATTCGGGGAAATGCGATTCTCAAGCTGCGAGACACGAGAAGGGCTTCCACGACGGCAACGTTTGGGGGCCTTTTTCTATTGCGTTACACTAACTCCGTTGAACTTTTGGTTTTGCCTTGATCTCCTTGAGATAGGCGTCGTGAATGGTTTCCATTTGCCCGGCCAAATAAGCGACAAAGTCCGGTGGAACAGATTTGGCAAAGCTCATCCGCGCGCCGGAATTGCCGTAGCTGATCTCGGCCAGCTTCATGCCCTTGGACATGATTGTTTCGCGCGCGCTGGCCTTCGGCTGTAGTCCGGATGGCTTTTCAAACATAACTGACAGCGCCAAGGCAAAACGCTCCTCGCTCGGCAGGCTGGCGTCGGCGTTCTTGAGCAGTTCTTCAACCAGCTCATGGGCGCGGGGAAAGGCTATCCACTTTTCCACCAGCTCAAGCCAGCGCCGGCGGCCTATCTCCGAGGCCGGGCCAATGGCCTGCAACAAGTTTTGCGGCAGGGTGGATGCAATGCGGATCATCTCGGAAATATGCGATTTGCCGGTCGACAGCGATGCGCTGATGGTGGCCCGGTCAAAGCCTGCCTTTTCCTGGGCGAAGGCGAAATTGCACTTCTCGATGAAGGTCAGGTCATTGCGGGCAGAATTCTCTTCCCCCTGAAATACAATGGCTTCCTCATCATCAAGGGCACGAATGATAGCCTTAAACTTCAATCCCAGCTTTTTCGCGGCAGCCAACCGGCGGCGTCCATAGACGATCTGGTAGCGCGTTGCGTCGCCTTTGACCGGACGCACGAGACCGGGAACAATCTGCCCGCGCTCGCGCATGGACTCGGCCAAATCCGATATCGCTGCCTCGTCATAAGCGCCGGGAAACCGGTCGGTGATGCCTGAAGGCAGAATCTGGCCCGGATCGAGATCGGCAACATAGCCGCCGTCCTTGAGCAGGCGCTCGGCCAATTCGCCGCGCTCCTGGATCTGCCGGACACCCGCGGCTACTTTCTGAAGATGCGGCGAGGACGAGGTTTTCTCGACCGGCCTGGTCTCAAGCGGGCTGTTGTCCAAATTTCCCAGCACATTGGCAAACATGCCTTTTGAATCTTTGCGGCTCATTCCCGCCCCCATGCATGTGTCAGCAATTGCTCGATCTCGGCATTCACGCCATTGATCGACTCCATGGCCCGGTCATAGGTCTTGGGAGCCGAAAACCGTGAGCGTTGCACTTCGTACAGACTCTGCTTCCATGTTAATGCATCAGCGACAGCTGTGGATTTAATCACCGTATTGAGAAGCAGATCGGTGCCAAAAACCTGCCGCATCAAGGCCATCATATTGGCTTGCGGATGGTCATTGGCCTCGAATTTGGTGATCAGGAACTTGGCAAAATCCCACTCGGCCGTTGTCCCCATATTGCTCAGGATCTGCATGTAAGACCCGGCAAGCTCGAGGAATTTTGCCGTGGAATCAACATCCAGCATATGCGCCGGGACCGGGATCAGAACGCCCGTCGCAGCTGTCAGCGAAGACAAGGTCAAAAAATTCAGCGACGGAGCCGAATCCATCAAGATGACATCATAGCTCTGTTCAACTTGCTCAATCGCCTGGGCCGCTCGCAGCAGAAATTCCGTGCCGCCGGATTTGCGCATTTCCAGCGCCACCGCGGTTTCAAACTCCGTGAGTTCGAGGCCGGCGCAGATCACGTCCAGGCCTTCAATATGGGTCTTGTGGATCAGCGATTGAGTCGGCACCGGATCATCAAAGCGAATGGCGGAATAGAAGGTATCGCCCTCGCGGGGATCAAAATCCGACAAGGCGCCATGCAGGGCTGTCAGCGAGGCCTGCGGATCGAGATCGATTGCCAGCACCCGGTAGCCACGCAGCGCCAGATAGTGCGCCAGATGAATGGTGGTCGAGGTCTTTGACGACCCGCCTTTGAAATTGGTAACCGCGATCACCTGGCAGGCTTCACCCTCGATCCGGCGTGGATTGATCCACTTCTTGCGGCCTTTTTCAGCCAGCAACAATCTGAGTTCGAGAATTTGTTCGACCGTATAAAGCCGCCGGCCATTGTTGCTGACTTCCGGATCAGGGCCCCTGCCCTTCAAGGAGAGCTGGCGGATATAAGCTTCCGTCACATCCAGAAGGCTCGCGACTTCTGACGACGCAAATGTTCGCATGGTGCGAATCGCGTCTGGCGGATATTGTGCCAGAGACAAATTGCGCAGCGCGTGGTCCAGTTTGTTGGAACACGTCTGCATGAAGTCCAGACTGTTTAGATGCCGAGTCAATTGGCTACTCCGAGAGGTTATCAGCGACTATATTGCCCGGGATGGTTAACAAAAGGTTAAGCTCGTGGTGACTACGCAAAATATCGAAATTATCGACTTTCAACGTAATTACAGATAGCCCGATTCGGACGTGGCAGCAAACGGGCAAAATGTTTGGATCCAGCCCGGGCAAGCGTAAGTTCCCCGTGGGGAATTTTTGGAAATCCATGCTAAGAAGGCGCCTGTTCCCCGCGGGGAACCTGTCGGAACAACAAGTGGCTTTGAACCTTCGTAACCGCGCATGAACCTGCAGAGCCGCGAACCTTTGAAACCTTGCCATTGTCCAAAACCCGTCCGGACTGAAAACGGGTGAGCTTCACAATCCGTCGGATTCTGCTAGCGGCCATCCAAACCTGGAAGCTTCTGGTCCGCCAAATTCCCGGCTGCGGATCAGTTAGCGTAAACCGGAGATGAACCAGCCCTGTTCCCCGCGGGGAACAAGCTCCTCACGCGACCAACTGGAAACACAAACCAAGCGTGACGCCCGGCGTGTCCGGGACCGCTATGGGAACGAGATACAATCACTCTTCGCTTGAAAAACGATGCCGCCTGCGCGGCTTGATGGAAATGCTCATGCCGGTGACGGAGTTCGAGCGCTCTACCGGCCCAGGCCATCTTTCAAAAGATGGCTTTGCTACGGCAATAGTCTCTCGAGGGGGTCCTACAAACAATCCGCGATGACAACAGCGGTGAATTCGCCAGACAGGAAGCGTGCAGGATAGGATCGGAATGCCAGCCTTTTTCTGCGATTTTCGCGGCCCCTGGCAACGCCACTGAGCCGAGAATGCCGATGAATGCATAAGGCAAGATCTGCCCGGTCCACAAGGATTTCCGAATACCGCGAAACCGACATGGTATGGATGCTGAATTCAACTCCGAGAAAACGCCTCGGTTTCCGGACACCAATTGAAGCTTTCGCTCAAGAACTCGGCATCGGCGCGCCCGTGCTCTCGTTCGGGGATTTAACCGACGTTCTTCATCGCTGCGCACGAGACTCTTCGGCAACTACCGCTGTTTACGCGAGATCTCGGCTGGTATCAGTCTGACTGCCCAGGGGGTGAACTGATCCCCAACTCAATAGCGCCATCGAAGGGCAGGGGCCTTAATCACAGCCCCGCCGCCTTGCTCAGGTTCACCCTGAACCGGTCCCTTCGCCGCTGATATCGCCGGGTCATTTCCGCAGACGCGTGTCCAAGCTGCTTTTGCACATATCTCTCGTCGACCTCGGCAGAGGAGGCCAGACCAGCGCGGAGCGAATGGCCAGAGAATTTCAACACCCGTTCGACTTCACCCAGATCGCCGCGGATTCCAGCAGCCTCTACTGTGCGCTTGACCAGCCGGGCAATCTGCTTGTCGTTGAGCCGGTCGGCACCGGCCTCCTTGCCCCGGCCGGTAACCCGGCGGAACAGCGGACCATGGGCGATTTTTGCAAACCTGATCCAGGTCTGGACAGCGACAACAGGGCAGGTGGCATGAGATGAGCCGCGGCCGATTTCAACTTCGCGCCAACCGGTCTTGCCGCGCAGCGTGACCAGCATGCCCTTGTCAAAAATTTCGATCCATCCGCGGCCATCTTCAGTTTGTTCAGGCTTGAGGTCGAGACCGACAATTTCGGATCGCCGCAAACCGCCGGCATAGCCGATCAACAACATGGCGCGATCACGCAGGCCGCGCAGGCTGCTCCTATCGATCGTCTCCAGCATGGCGATGATATCTTCCGCCATCACCGCTTCCTTCTGAACCGGCGGCCTGGCATGGGTGTTGCGGATGCCGGCCATCACCGTTGCGATATGCCGGTCTTTGCGATCTAGGGTTTGACCGCGCTGCAAAAAATTCCAGGACAATGAGGAAAGGCGCCGCTCAATTGTCGCCACACTGTTGGGCTTTATATCTCGCCCGGAGCTGCCAGATGCAGGGGCATTGTCACCGACGATGGCACCGTTTGTTGCACAGGCGGTGATGTACAGCCCGACAGTTTGTGGATTGGCGGGTAGGGCGGCCAGTCCTGAGCGGCGGCACCAGGCGGAAAAATGCTTCCAGTCGGAAGCATAGGCTTTGCGGGTGTTGGCGGAACTGGCAGCCTCGACATAGCCGCGGGCCCGCTCGGTAAGACACACGATGTGTGCGAGGTGGGCGTGGTGCGGGTGATGGGCCGGCAGATCGGAGTTCGAGCCAGAACCTGTATCGAGGCCCTCAACAGGGGAGGGGAGGGTGCCGTCCTGATCGGCCGGAGCCCCCGGTGCGAAAACACCCGGCGCGGGAACAGTGACGCTGGAGACTGAGCTGCCCTGCGGAGCGGAGTTTTGATCGGGATGAATATTGCGGTTTTGGTCGATGATTTTGGCCATTTCTCTATAATGAAGAAAACGTCCGATAATGCAAGATTATCGGTCGTTAAATCCCAACGACATGCCGTGCGGTTAGAAGCGTTTTCGGTAGCATAAACCGCGCACCCAGTGTAGCGTCGTCCGCATGGATTCGTTGCCGCCCGACACATCATCAATACCGACTTCTGCATTTCGCCTGCCAGGCTGGGCGGTAGCGCGCGGTCGTGATCACAACGAAGCCGACGCGGCTTTTGCAGCCGGCATCGGCTTGAAAACGCTCGACGATCTGGTTCTGCTTAATCCCGTATGGGCCGGATGCTGGCGCTCCCGGCAAGCTCTGAACTGCGCCACTATTGCCGCCAGGATGATCGGCCGCAACGAGGGCGAACACGCTTCGCGTGACGCGGTGTTGCTGACTGCGCCAAGCGCTGATCCCGGGCCGGCGGGAAGGGTATTTTTGGCCTACAAAAGGCTTTCCGCGCGAAAACCCGGCCTTTCCTCAAAGCATGTGGCCGAACTGGCTGATCTTTTGGGTCTCGCCCGGGACGAGCCGCTTGCTGCCGCGGCTGCGATTGCGGCCGACAACGCGCTCCAGTCTGGCAGATCGCCACCCTTTGCTGCTGCGGAGCTGGTGACAGCGGTCTGTGCCGCTCGTCTAGATGCCGAACCGCTTGCCTGGGCACTTGCTGATGTTTTGATCGCCGAAAAGCTCAACTGGCCAAAACCTGTGCCGCTGCTGATGTCCGAACGTTTTGGCCCGGCCTTCCGCACAATCGGGAGGAGGGGACGAGTCCGTCCCGGCGAAGTGGCATTCGCCACTGCGATCTGCTTGGCTCTTGTTGACGCCACGGAAAGCGCTCTGCGTTCAGCCGACGAGATCGCCCGCCGAGCCGATCAGCTTGTTGCTGTGGCGCCGAAGCTGCGCACCAAGGGAGCTGAGCCTGTGATCCAAAGATTGCTCGACGAGGATGCGATTGCGGCCTCGGCGCCCGGCAGTGATCTGTCCCGCTGGGCCAGTACCCGACTGTTCGAACGGCTGGAGAGTTTTGACGCGGTGCGCGAGCTGTCCGGCCGATCGTCGTTCCGGATTTATGGATTGTGAGCGTGGCCAGATCGATCGCTGCAAAACCAATTCGCAGCAAAAAAGCGAACGCTACAGCCGAACGGCTGTTTGATCGGGAGCTGGAGGATTTGCCGCAGGAGCTGCGCTGGCGCGAATGGATGATGCGGGTTGAGGCAGTGATTTTTGCCTCTGCCGAGCCGGTGACCCGCGAGATTTTGGCGCGCGTTGTCGGCAAGGATTGCAGCGTCGACCTACTCATTGATGATCTGCACGAGGAACTTCGTTCCCGGCCGTATGAACTGGTTTCGGTCGCCGGCGGCTGGCAACACCGAAGCCGTTCGGCTTACGCGCCCGCGATCCGGGCTTCTTCCGCGCCAACGCGATCGGCCGCCGCAGTGCTGTCCGAGCTCGAGTCGATGGTGCTGATGGCGATTGCGTATTTCCAGCCAGTGACAAGAAGCGAACTGTCGAAGATCTTTGGCAAGGAGGTCAGTCGCGATCTGATCGGATCGCTGCGGGGGGCCGCTTTCATCGCCTCTGGGCCGCGCAGTCCGACGCCGGGGGCGCCCTATACTTACGTGACGACGAAACATTTTCTGTCCGCGTTCGGCATGGAGACGCTGCGCGACCTGCCCGACATGGAGGCGCTGGAGGATGCAGGGTTGCTGAGCCGCCATGCGGTATATGCGGAAACGCTGTCGGTCGAACCGGACGATGACGAGTTGGTGGAATAGCCAAAACATCTGCTGACGCAGGAACGTGCGCTTAAAGGGTCAATACTCGGGGAAGATGCGCCGCATGCGCACCCGCAGCGCCTCCAAGATTCGCGCGGCCATGGCCTCAAAAGGCCAAGGTGTCATCCTTGGACAGGCGCCGCTGCGGCCACTTTTCAATAACAGTGATCAAGCCCTCCGATTGCCATGGCTGAAAGGAATAGGACGCCCCGTCGGAATGAGCGTAGACCTCGTTCCGCAATGTCAGAATCTGGTCGTGCAAGGTCTTTTCCTCGTCGCTCCACTTGATGAGGCGCGCTGGCAGGCCGGGGAGGCCGCGGGCCGTCGTGAACGGGCGCGCGTAGGAAACGACCAGTGAGGTAGTGAACGCGGACTGTTGCAGGTAAATGCTACCGCGCCGCTCCCACTCGTGGGAGTGCCAGCCCTTCTTGAAGAGGAAGCGCGCATTGAAGGGAATGGGCAATGTCCATGGCGGAAATGCGGAACTTATCGAACTGGCGTTTCTGGTGAGGGTCAAGCTCAAATAGCATGTGGCGGCTCCACATTGGGGTCAGAACAAGAGCAGTGCGAAATCGTACGCTAAGGTCGAACGGAACATGAACTGTCTCGGATCTCGGATGTGCGGCCTCCGATCTCTGTGGATTGGCACCGTTAGGCACCAGTTTTGGTATCTTCGTCCGTCCGACTCGACAACGCTCTGGGCAGATTGGTCGTGTGGGGTTGGGCGATGGCAAAACGGAAGCTTCTCAAAGTTCATGATCGACAGAAGATTTTCGACATACCAGCCGACGAGGATAGCCTGATCCGGCACTATTCGTTGTCACGGTATTGCCAAGTTGTTTGACCCCGGCGTTTCGGTTATCGAGACGACATGAGATTGCCGAGCACTTTCCCCCGTCTGAAGGGGTTTCGTTTTCCGCGTGAAGTTGTCGCCTACGCGGTCTGGGCCTATCATCGGTTTGCTCTGAGCACGGCCGATGTGGAAGACCTTCTTGCTGAACGCAGTGTTATCGTGAGCAGGGAAACGGTTCGTCTCTGGATCAACCGCTTTGGCCAACATTTTGCCGACTGCGTTCGCAGAGACCGCCCCAAGCCGAACGATAAGTGGCATATGGATGAGGCCGTCATCACGATCAGTGGAAAGAAATTCTGGCTCTGGCGGGCCATTGACGCCGATGGTGACGTACTCGACATTCTAGTGGATGGAATCTAACGCTTGGTGCCCACGTTTGACGGCGGCAATAATTTTGTTGGGATCGGCGTTCCAGGTGAAGGGCTTTGGCCTTTTATTATGTTCTGCGACGAAACGGTTGATGGCGGCCTGGAGGTCGACGACTGAGTGGAAGACACCGCGCTTCAGGCGGCGCTTTGTCAGCTTTGCGAAGAAGCCCTCGACCGCGTTGAGCCACGAACAGGACGTTGGCGTGAAGTGGAATGTGAAGCGCGGGTGCCGGCCGAGCCAGGCACGCACCTTGGGGTGTTTGTGGGCGGCGTAATTGTCGAGGATCACATGCACCGCCTTGTCGGCCGGCACGCTGACATTGATCGTGTTCAAGAAGCGGATGAACTCCTGATGTCGGTGTTTTTGCATGTTCCGCCCGATCACTGTGCCATCAAGGACGTTGAGCGCGGCGAACAGGGTTGTCGTACCGTTGCGCTTGTAATCATGGGTCATGGTGCCGAGCCGCCCTTTCTTGAGCGGCAGTCCTGGCTGGGTCCGGTCGAGCGCCTGAATCTGGCTTTTCTCGTCGAATGACAGCACGATGGCGTGCGCAGGTGGTTCGACATAAAGCCCGACAACATCGTGGAGTTTATCCGCAAACTTCGGATCATTAGACAACTTGAACTGCCGGAAGCGGTGCGGTTGCAAACCATGGGCCTTCCAGATGCGGCGCACCGCACTGGCGCTGATCTTGTTCGCAGCAGCCATCATATCCGCCGTCCAGTGCGTCGTCTCGCCCGGGGCATCGGTCAGGGTCAGCGCCACCACGCGTTCGGCCACCTCAGGCTTGAGCGGAGCGATGCGCGAGGGCCGGGTCTTGTCGCGCAGCAGACCCTCCACGCCCTCGCTCATGAAACGCTCTTGCCAGCGCCAGACACAGGTCTTGGACTTGCCTGTCCGTCGCATGATCGCAGCTGTGCCGACCCCGTCGGCGGACAGCAATATGATCGACGCGCGCCAGACATACTTCTGAGGCGCATTGCGGTCTCTGGCCAAACGCTCAAGGCGGAGGCGGTCAGGCGACGAAACTTCAAATGTGATCCCTGTGCGCATGACAATGAATCGCATGCTGCCGCCCGAAAGGGAATCCCAAAACGGACTCTTCTGTCAGGCGTTATCCACTAGTTCAAGCTCGCCGCAACACCAAGGCTGCCAAGCGCTTTTTCTCCAGACTGGTCAAGCAATTCGGTGAACCGCGTGTCGTCGTGACGGACAAGCTGCGCAGCTACATAAAACCGATACAAAATCTGGCCCCGGATGCTGATCATCGAGCCCACAAGGGCCTGAATAACAGAATTGAAAACTCACACCGCCAGACCAGGAAGCGAGAGAAGATCATGGGGCGGTTCAAATCGCCCCGCCAAGCACAGCGCTTCCTGTCAGCCCACGATCAGATAAACACCATCTTTCGTCCCCGCCGATACAAACTCTCAGCCCGCTCCTGGCGACACGCCAGGGCAGATGCCTTCTGCCTGTGGTCCGACTACACTGCAGAAATGACCGCTTGAAAAAGCAGGGGCCGCGCCGCCTTGCATCCAATGACAAACAACTTGGCAATACCGCTCGGAGTACTCGGAATTTCAAGAGACTGGCACGAGAATGTCCAAAACACCTGAAAAAAGCCACGAAGCGCCGGCCGCCGGTAAAAAGCAACTCAAGATTGTCTCAGGTTGAATGTCGCGGTGAGGGGTTCACTCGGGCAACTTATTACAGGTCAGCGTTGCCTGTCGAGAAAGCAGTCAGACAATCAGAACTGGCGCAAAGCCACCGCCGGGAGTTCTGAAATTCGTGGTCTGGCCCTGATAAATCCGCGCCGCCACCAACAGTGGTTTTGCGTCATAGGTATAAAGCCGCAAATCGACTTTGCGCGGTGTCGGTACGTCATCAAGCATGATCATCCGCTGGCTAGGGGTAGCCAGCGCCTGCGCCACATACTCGGCGCTTGTGATGTCGCCCCAGACCGATTTCGTCAGCTTGTCGCCGCGATAAACCGCCTTGCCGCCATGCCCTGAGACCGGTTTGAAGAACAACTGCCGCCGGTTCTGCCACAGCGCGTCGGCATTTTCCGGCGTGACCATCCGGGTCTGCGGGATGAAGCGCAATCGAGCGGCCAGCGCCGGTTTCACACCCAGTCCTGCCAATGCCGCAGGGTCCGACAACACCGTCAGATTGCGTTTGTGCGCCAGCAAGGCGTGATTATGCGGGTTGGGCGTAACCACCACGGCACCCGCACGATAGCCGTCACGCAGGGCTGCGTGGTGCGGTTCGGACAGTGCAAAATCCACCAGCCTGTTGTAAACCAGATCGATCGGCAGGTCGCCGAGCGACAGCCCGGCGTCACCCAAGGTCAGCGCCTTCGGATCGCAGATCACTGCATCTATACCGTGCCGCGCCAGCAGTTGCTCGACAAGCACGAACTCGGGATAAAGATACTGATCCTGCGGCGCATCATCCACGATGGCGATGCGGCGCAACGGTGCCGTCCCGCGCTGACGCTGCCATTCAGCGCGGAACATTGCAATCACCGCGGCCTCGAACCTTGTGTCCAAACTGTCAGCTGCAACCTGCACCCGCCCGACACAACATAAGGTTTGCGCCTGCGCCAGCAGTGCGTTGAGAAACCCGCCACCAGCGTTGGTGTTTACTTCGATCAGTTTCGGGCTGTCCTCGGACAAATGAAAGTCATAACCCATCAACGCGCCCTTTGGCCCGTGATCGGGGTGCGCGATTTCAGGTGCCCAGCCAAGAACAGCCGCCTTGTAGGCCGGGACCTGTGCCACTTGTTCGATGGCCACGATGATATCCTGCATCACAGCCAGGGCCGTGGCGGGCAGAAACACCGGCACGTTGGAAAACAGATGTGGCTGGTTGGCGGCGATCCGGTCCTGAAACCCCGGCTCGCCCGAGGTCGTTTCCAATGCCTGCCCCAACTCGTCCCGGTCCAGCGTAATGCAGAAACAAGATTGGTTGAGCAGATCGGAGGTAAAGGCACTGTCGCAAGACTGGTCGATGGGCGGCACGGCGGGCATGGGCGGTCCTTTATGGTCGGTGCAGATCAGTGGTCATCTGTCCCCTGATCCCATTTCATATCTCCTCGATCAATGCGCCGAAATTCCGACGCGGCTCTTGCTTAACGCTAGATACTCGCGGGCGACGTTATCCTGTTCTGGATAAGTCCGACCGTTGGCTGATCTACATCAACGACAAAGGGCCGGGCATAGGACTTTATCATCAGTGAATAGCCCTGTAAGGGCTGAAAGTGATGACTGAATACAGCATCGGTTACGGCAGGATTTGGATGTGGGTCGTGGTGGTGCTGGCCATTCTGGCCATCGCCGCATTTGTCAAATTCCTGCGCAAATGACGGTGTTTGTACTGGTCTGTCGGGCCGCGTGTGTGCATTGCTTTGCGGATGCGAAAGGATCAATCGGGAGGGTAGGTTGCCACCACACGGTTTGAAATGGCAGGCTCGGCCTGCCCATAACACGCTATGCATTCCGCTCCAAATTGCCGCAAGGATGGGCCCCGCAGATGACAACGCCGCACGACCTGTCTGTGGCGTCTTACAATATCCACAAGGGCTTCGGCACTGACCGGCGGCGTGATCTGGCGCGGACGGTGGCAGTGATCGCCGAAATCGGCGCCGATATTCTGGCGCTACAGGAGGCGGACACCCGGTTTGGCACGCGCACAGGACTGCTCGATCTGGACCACATCCGCAGCGATCTAGGGCTAATTGCCGTGCCGCTGGACGACGCGGGCGGGGCACATGGTTGGCATGGCAACCTGTTGATGGTGCGCAATGCAATGGTGGAAGAGGTTCATCAGCTTGTCTTGCCGGGAATCGAGCCGCGTGGAGCGCTGGTGACCGATCTGAAGATCGCGGGGCAGCCTTTGCGCATCGTAAATGCTCATCTGGGGCTATTGCCCGGCTCGCGGGCCGCACAAGCGCGCGCGCTTATCGACAAGATCAGCCAGCTTGACGGCCGGCCGACCCTACTGGTTGGTGATCTGAACGAATGGCGGGGCAGCGGGGCACCGCTGCAAACGCTGGGCCAGTATTTCCAGATTGCCGAAGCCCGACCCAGCTTTCCGTCGCGCTATCCGTTGCTGGCGCTGGACCGGATGATGCTGTCGCCTCATGGCGAACTGCTGGATGTGGCAGCACATGACAGCCCGCTGTCACGCCGCGCCTCGGACCATCTGCCGATCAAAGCACGACTCCGGCTTGACGGCACTCTCCCGGCAATGCTGACATGATCCACCATGGCGTTTTTCTCGTGGTGTGGATCATCGGCATCGCGGTGTTGCTCGCCTTTGCTTCGTGGCTGACGCATCGCTCTTACCTCCGCTTTCTACGAAAGGTGCAGGGGCCTGTGTCAACCGCGCTGCCCGTCGCGGGACCGCACACGCCGCTTGATACGCTGCTGGAACCGCTGGAGACCCAGAATTCCGGGCAAAGCGGGCTGCTGCTGCTGCTTGAGAATGCCGATGCCTTTGCCGCGCGTGCGCTGTCGGCTGCCAAGGCGGGCCGCAGTCTGGATCTGATGTATTACATCTGGAGCACCGATCAGGCCGGCTGGCTGCTGATCGACGCGCTGGTCGCTGCCGCAGACCGGGGCGTGCGTATCCGCCTGTTGCTGGATGATGTGAACGTGCAGGGATTCGATCCGGCTTTTCTGGCTCTAAGCCAGCACAAGATGATCGAGGTGCGCCTGTTCAACCCGACGCTGCATCACGGACATGGCTTGCGCCGAATGCTGGAAATGGCATTGGGACTGACCCGGTTCAACCGGCGCATGCACGGCAAGTTGTGGATCGCGGATGGGCGACTGGCGATCATCGGCGGTCGCAATATCGGCAATACCTATTTTGGTGCGGACGAGGGCAACCGTATGTATGTTGATGCCGACATCATGCTGGTCGGCGGTAACGTGGCCGAGGTTTCAACCGTATTCGACAGTTTCTGGAACCTTGGCCTGTCCTTGCCGATTGCCGCCATCTGGCCAGCCTTCAAGGTCAACAAACCTCGGTTTTGCAAACGTCTGGCGCGGCACGTCAGGTCCGTCCCGTCACGCCGGTTTCTGGCGCAGACAATGCAGGGGCGGGCAGCCGACAGTTTCCTGACGGAACGCCTGCGCTGGACCGCCAAAGTGCAGCTTCTGGCCGACCCACCGAATAAGGCCTATGGCGAGCATTCCACACCCTGGATGTCGACGGCCGTTGCGGGCATTCTGGCCGCGGCAAAAACAGAAGTGCGGCTGATGACGCCCTATTTCGTGCCGGGCGAGGCTGGCATCGCGGGGTTGACCGGGCTTATCGCGCGGGGTGTCCGGGTGTCGCTGCTCACCAACGCCCTGTCATCGACCGATCTGATACTGGTGCATGGCGCCTATCGCCATTATCGAGATCCGTTGCTTGCCGCAGGAGGCCACATCCACGAATATGCGAAACCCGCATTGCCCGGTCATAAACGCAACGCGCTGCATTCCAAGGTATTCCTGATGGACGGGCGGAAGGCGATTGTCGGTTCGTTGAACTTCGATCTGCGCTCGGCGTTTACCAACACTGAACTTGGGCTTGTGTTCGAGGAACCGGCATTGTTGGCAGAACTGACAGCCCTGTGCGACAGCCTCTGCGCGCCAGATCAGTCCTACTGTGTCACGCTTGAAGGGCAGGCCCTCCGCTGGGAAGTGGCGCGCCCCGGCCTGCCGCAAGATATGACTGTCGAGCCAGAGGCAGGATGGCACAGACGGGCGCTATCATGGACTGTAGGTCAATTGCCGATTCAGGGCTTGCTGTGAGGACAGCCCACTCGGCACCGGAGAGTTTGGCAAGGCTGCAGTTCAGTGCTCGGGCATAAGTTTCGATTTCGCGCGACCCTCTGTCTTTTGCCGGTCCTCATGGGCGGATATCGCTTTGGCGATGTCTTCTGTACTTGCTGCAGGTCCTGAGCAACTGGGCATACAGACAAAATCAGGCATACGGGATTTGCTTCCAAAAGCAATCCACCAGGTCCTAATCATCTTGCGGGCATCATCACAATTTCTGCCCGTCAACACCGTGATGTGTCTAGCATTAGCTTCGACCGGTGATTAGCCGCCGCGGTGAGAAGCACCCCGGGGGGTAAAGCGGTGAATGAGCTGGGGTGGCTGAACTGACGCTGGAAAACCGTCGGCTCAAAACAATGAGCGGGACTTGGTCCGGTTCGGTGGCACATGGGTTCGCCGCAGTCCCTCGACGTTCCAGGTGCAAGTCGGTCGCCAGCTGTTGACTGATCCAGATAAGGGCCACGACTACAGAGACGTCTACACTGCCCCCGCCAAATTCCGAACTTATTCGGATGGCTTTCAAAGCTTGACATAAAAAATTTGGAATCCATGGAACCTTCCCACGTGGTAAGGTTGTTTAACCTACACTTGTGGCAAATTTTGGGAGTCAAGAATGTCCTACACTCGCTTCTTGCTGATGATCGTGGTGTCGACGATCGTCATGTTTGGTTTGATGTATCTGAACACATACGCATGGGATCATATCTTTTTTAGCGAAACGCGCAGTTTTGCAGCTTTGTATATGGGCGCCAGCATGGCGATCATCATGCTGGCATTCATGCTCGGCATGTACACCAACAAGAGGCTGAACATCGCGATCTTCTTGGGCAGCGTGTTGATCTTTGCCACATCGCTGTTTCTGCTGCGAAGCCAGACCACAGTTGGCGACGTCTCCTACATGAAGGCAATGATTCCGCATCACTCAATAGCAATCCTCACGTCGGAACGTGCGAAGATCGTTGATCCCCGGGTTCGGAAGCTGGCCGACGACATCATTGAGGCCCAGGTACGCGAAATTGGAGAAATGAAGGCTCTGATCATCGATCTTCAAGGCGGTGCGAAGGCGACGCCGGAAATTGACGGCAAATAGGGGGAGCGATCATGGCGGTTCTACCGAAAGCGTCACTCTATCGAATGGTAATGCCCGACCACATCTGTCCCTATGGCCTCAAGGCAAAGTCGCTGCTGGCACGAAAGGGCTATGAGGTGGAAGACCACTGGCTCAAGACGCAAGCCGAGACGGAATCATTCCGGAAAGAACATGGCGTTGAAACAACGCCGCAGACTTTCATCAATCAAAAGCGGATTGGTGGCTATGACGACGTAAGACGCTTCTTTGGGCAGCACGTTCCTGAAGACGGTGAAACCAGCTATCGTCCGGTCATCGCCATATTCCTGATGTCGCTCCTGCTGGCAGTGGCAGTGACCTGGATTTCTCCCACGCCCGTGCCGGCCATCACCATAGTTGAACGGTTTGTTGCCATTGCAATGTGCCTTCTCGCTGTTCAGAAATTGCAGAATGTGGAGAGTTTCTCCACGATGTTTCTGAACTACGATCTGCTTGCGAGACGCTATGTTCCATATGGATACGTCTACCCCTTTGCCGAAGCTACCGCAGGCCTCCTTATGCTTGCGGGCGCTCTGACGTGGTTTTCAGCCCCGCTCGCACTGGTGATAGGCGGAATTGGTGCTGTCTCCGTGTTCAAAGCGGTCTACATCGACAAACGGGAACTCAAATGTGCTTGTGTCGGTGGCGACAGTAGCGTTCCGCTTGGCTTTGTTTCGCTGACAGAGAACCTGATGATGGTTGCAATGGGGATTTGGATGCCGGTCAGGATGTGGCTGGTGTGAATCATGAAGCCCGAGGTTGAACTGCTTTTATCCAGACGGCGATCAAATCCATGGCCGCCGCGGTCTAGCATTGGTTGACCCACAATGAGTGTAAATTCAGAGGCCGGAAGATTATGCCGCGTGGCATGTACGCAAAGTGCGACCAGTTCTTGTATTCCGGTGCAAGTTGATGGGGCACGTCCTCGGCTATCCGAGGCGTGGCAAAACGTGGCTACCAACGAACCAACACCAATTGAGAATTTTCCGATGTCTCCAGACTTGTTTACCCTGACCTCAATCCTTCGGAGGGAGATTCAGGAAAACGGGTTCGGCAAACGGTACGCGATTTGGACCAGCACCGGCGATCATTCGATTTTTATCTCTTCTTGCTTCCAGCAAGTGGCGGTCAAGTGATTTAAAACAGGGATTGGCTGCACAAGCCACTTATGTCGGCGCCGTAAGCGAGAAGTTCATGCAAATCCACCGTCATCCTGATTGCGCAGCGTAATTTCGCCGCAAGCATTGTATCTTGTCGTTTAGCACCCGTCCGAAAAGGGGAACTCGATGAACTTCAAGGCATGCGCAGTTTTGGTGGCCGCAATCACTTTGGTGGGTATTGCTGCGCTCACTACGAACGTTGTGCTTGCGAATGAAAAGACAATGATCGCTCGACAATCGGACATGAAATCCATGGCCGAGGCAGCAAAGCTGATTGATGGTATGTTCAAGGGCAACACTTCCTACGATTCTGAGTTGTTCAAGGCAGCTGCGGAGACGATATATAAGAGGTCCGGCAGTGCCTTGATGGCTCACTTCGAAGGCAATCCCGTCATTATCGGCTCACAGGCCAGTTCGACCATCATGTCCGAGCGCAAAGAGTTCAATTCCCTGGCAAATGACCTTGGCGTGTATGCCAATTCGCTCTCCTCTGCCGCTGAACGCCATCCAGATGCATTGACCCAGGATATGCGCATGAAAGCGGGCGACGTCATTGGTCTCGGACCATTCGGGAAGAAAACCGACCCCGCAGAAGCGGTTTTGTCGATGCCCGCCGAACACGCCTTTCACATGCTGCTCCAGACCTGCACATCCTGCCACGCCAAATACCGCCTGAAGACAGATTGACCCGGCTAGACCGGATGGCTGAGACCAAATTTTGATAGTGCTGTTGGGCCATCTTCCCGCATGGGTTCAGCGATGCCGTCAATGATGGGACACTCTGGCCTGCCATCGCCATGGCAGTTATTGGCCAGGTGCTTTAGCGTCTTGGTCATGGTCTTTATGGCTGCGGCCTTCCGCTCAAGTTCGGCAATGTGGCTGAGAGCGAGCGCTTTCACATCTGAACTTGCCCTGGAACGGTCCTTCCAGAGGGCCAGCAGGATCTTCATCTGGTCCACGGAAAAACCGAGGTCTCTAGCCCCACGAATGAAACGCAGCGTATGGATGTCGCTGTCTGAATATACGCGATAACTGGACTCTGCACGGCGCGCGGGCGCAATCAGGCCAATCTGTTCATAGTAGCGGATCATTTTGCTCGAGACACCGGACGCCTTGGAAATTTCGCCGATTTTCATGATGGTCTCCTCTTTCGTTTTGAAGGCGTAACGCGCGCCCCCTTTGATCAACTCTCAGCTTGTCTTGAACCGACGCAGTCGCAGAGCGTTTGTCAGCACAAAAACGCTCGAAAGGCCCATCGCCCCGGCGGCAAGAATGGGCGACAATAGCGTACCGTTGATCGGATACAGAATGCCGGCCGCAACTGGCACGAGACTTATATTATAGGCGAAGGCCCAGAACAGGTTTTGCCGAATGTTCCGGATGGTGGCTTTGCTAATCGAAATCGCCGTAACCACGCCCGTAAGATCGCCTGACATCAGTACGACGTCGGCACTTTCGATCGCGATATCGGTTCCAGTGCCAACCGCAATTCCGATGTCTGCTTCTGAAAGAGCGGGTGCATCATTGATGCCATCCCCCACGAAGGCGACTTTCCGTCCACCCTCTCTGAGCCTTTTGACGGCATCGACCTTCCCGTTGGGGAGTACTTCAGCGACCACTTCATCAATACCGACTTGGTGTGCAATGGCATGGGCGGTTCGGGCATTGTCACCTGTAACCATAGCCACTTTGAGCCCGAGAGCGTGGAGTGCGGCTATGACTTGCGGCGTCGTGTCTTTGACGGGGTCAGAGACTGCGATGATTGCAGCAAGCTTCCCGTCGATTGCCGCGTAGAACGGTGACTTACCTTCGTCGCCCAATATCGCCGCTTGCCTACTGAACGCCGAAACGTCCACGCCGGCTTTCGTCATAGATCGATCCGCGCCCACGATCACGATCCGACCGTTGATCTGGCCGCTCACCCCATAGCCCGGTGCAGCCTGGAACTCCGAGACGTCGGCGAGAGAGACCCCTTCTCGCTTTGCCGCTGCGACGATGGCGTCTGCGATGGGATGCTCGGATTGTGACTCGAGGCTTGCGACGAGGCGGAGGATTTCGCCTCTGTCAAATCCTTCGCTAACGACGAAGTCTGTCAGCTCCGGCTTGCCCTTGGTGAGCGTCCCCGTCTTGTCCAGTGCGATCACATCCGCATCGCGCAATGTCTGGAGCGCTTCGCCTTTCCGAAACAGGATACCCAATTCGGCGGCGCGACCCGTACCGACCATGATTGATGTCGGCGTGGCGAGACCCATAGCGCAGGGGCAGGCGATAATCAGCACTGCGACGGAGTTGATCAATGCGAAGGTGAGGGCAGGCGACGGGCCAAGGAGCAGCCATGCCGCGAAGGTTAGAGTTGCCGCAGCGATCACGGCCGGGACAAACCAGCTCGTTACCCGATCGACCAATGCTTGGATCGGAAGCTTGGCTCCCTGTGCCGCCTCGACCATCTTAATGATCTGGGCAAGCAGTGTGTCTGAACCAATTTTCGTCGCTTCGAAAGTGAAGGCTCCGGATTTGTTGATCGTGCCGCCGACCACATCCGCGCCGGCGGACTTTATTATCGGAACCGGCTCGCCCGTAATCATGGACTCGTCAACGTAGGATTCGCCATCAACCACGTGACCGTCCACGGGAATTTTCGCGCCCGGACGTATTTGAACGATATCACCCAAAATCACATCGCTGATCTGAATTTCGACGAAATTTCCATCACGCTTCACGTGCGCGGTCTTTGGCTGAAGACCAATCAGATGCTTGATAGCCTGGGAAGTCTTGCCCTTCGCACGGGCTTCGAGATAGCGACCGAGCAGAATAAGAGTAACAATGACGGCTGCCGCCTCGTAGTAGACGTTCGCCGTTCCTAAAGGCAGAATGCCCGGAAGGAACGTGGCGACAACCGAATAGCCCCAGGCGGATGAAGTGCCGAGCACTACCAACGAATTCATGTCTGGGGTCCATCTCAAAAGATTCGGAACGCCCTTTGTAAAAAAGCGTAGGCCTGGCCCGAACAGGACGAGCGTGGCCAGAACGAACTGGATGACAAGATTGTTGTCCATGCCGACATTGGTCATTATCCAATCATGGATGGACGCGCTGAGATGCGATCCCATTTCAAGAACAAAGAGCGGAAATGTAAGCACTGCGGAAATGACCAGCGACATTCTCAGACGGTTGATCTCTCGGTCGCGCCGGTCCCCGTGACTGTCATTGGTGACCTCAGCAGCAATCCTCCGGACATCATAGCCGGCGTTGCGAACGGCGTCCTCCAATGCTGATGTGGGTGTCCCCACAACTGCGCGAACCGTTGCCTTTTCTGTTGCAAGGTTGACTGACGCATCCCTGACGCCCGGGACGGCGTTGATCGCTTTCTCCACGCGACTGACGCAGGAAGCGCAAGTCATGCCTTCAATGCCGAATTGAAGTGTCTCGATCCTGGGCTCGTAGCCTGCCATCTCAATTGCCTGAACCACAGTCTCCATCGGCACCGCTTCATTGAACGTGACGGTGGCACGTTCGGTCGCCAGGTTTACCGTTGCAGAAGTCACGCCTGGAACGGCTTCTATGGCCTTCTCAACGCGATTGACGCAAGACGCGCAGGTCATGCCTTCGATTCCGAAATCGGTGGTAGCGGAGGACGCTACGGGTATCCTGACTTTCGATATCGCATTCATTTGAGCGGCTCCTTTACTAACCGTTGACATCTGTAATCCTTCCCGTGATGGGAAGGTCAAGGGCATTTTTGCGTTTTTTATTGACTCTGCGTTTCGCAGCGGTGAGGTTCCCCATGATTTGGCGCAGCCATAGGGCGGCGATCAGGCCTAACTAGCGACGGCTTGCTCCACTACGGCAGAGAAGCGGCCCGTAAATTGCCAAGCTATCGAATTTGGTCTTGATATGTTGGACGGCTGAGGCGCACCTGATTTGAGCAGACCTATGGTGGAACCTAAACGGACGTCCGCGCAGTTGCATAGTTCACTGAAAAACGGTCGCCCCTCACATTTGCGGAGGGCGACCGTATTGGCAATTAGAGTTTCACGTAGGATACTGGATATCCGGCATTCCTAATCGCGTCCCTGATAACGGCCGGGTCAAGGCTGGTTTGGACTGTCGCCTTCTTCGAGGCCAGGTCGATCGTTGCGACCGCGGCGGGATCGGCTGCTTTAATCGCTTTTTCAACCGTGCCGCGGCAATGGCCACAGGTCATATTTTCGACGTCGAACTCATAGGTCATTTTGTTTCCTTTCAAAGCTGCTCGTCTGATATGGGGCTTCCCACGATGGGAAGGTCAAGGGGTGGCAGATTTCAGAATCTGAGGCTTCGCAGACGAAGTGAATTCATTACGACCGAGATCGAAGAGGCACTCATGGCAAAGGCGGCAAACATCGGGCTAATCAAGATGCCAAACCACGGATAGAGCAATCCCGCCGCAACCGGCACACCGAGGGTATTGTAGACCAGGGCAAAAAACAGGTTCTGGCGGATATTACGCATAGTAGCCTGACTGAGCCGCCGAGCACGCACAATTCCGTCCAAGTTGCCGCTAACCAGTGTGAAGCCTGCACTCTCGATGGCGACGTCCGCTCCAGTTCCCATGGCAATGCCCACATCGGCTTGCGCAAGTGCTGGCGCGTCATTTACGCCGTCGCCGGCCATGGCAACCTTTCGGCCCATATCCTGAAGTTCGCGAATGATCCGTGCTTTGTCCTCAGGCAGCACATCGGCTCGAATTTCGTCGATACCCAGTCGTCCCGCTACGGCCTTGGCTGTCCGTTCGTTGTCGCCTGTGGCCATGATGATGTGAAATCCGAGCTTGTGCAGAGCTTTGAGTGCTGCTGGCGTGGTTTCCTTTACGGGATCGGCGACGCAGACCAGACCGACAATGGTGCCATCGAGCACAACGAACATCACTGTCTCGCCTTGGTCGCGACGAGCGTTTGCCTTATCCATAAGTGACGGAGCCGCCAGCCCCATCTCGGTCATCAATCTCAAATTTCCCAACGCGATCTGGCGGCCATTAACAACGCCTTTCACACCCATCCCTGTGACGGCTTCGAATTCGGTGGCGGCGGTCATTTCGATGTGCCGTTCCTCTGCGCCTCTTACTATCGCCTCAGCGAGCGGATGTTCCGATCCCCGTTCCAAAGAGGCGGCTAGCTGCAAGACCTCGGCTTCGTCATGGCCACCTTCAGGCAATACAGCGACCAGACGCGGCTTGCCTTCAGTCAAAGTTCCGGTCTTGTCCACGATCAGGATATCGACTTTCTCGAATCGCTCCAGTGCCTCCGCATTCTTGATCAAAACTCCAGCCTGAGCCCCACGGCCTGTCGCGGTCATGATTGACATCGGGGTCGCGAGACCGAGCGCACAGGGGCAGGCTATGATGAGCACTGCGACGGCGGCGATGAGTGCATAAGAGAACGCAGGGCTAGGTCCCAAAAGCGCCCAGGCGGCGAAGGCCAGCACCGCAACGCTAATAACGACAGGAACAAAGTAGCCCGAAACCTTGTCGGCGTATTTTTGGATAGGTGCGCGTGAGCGTTGGGCGTTTGCCACCATCTCTACGATCTGGGAAAGCATCGTGTCAGCGCCAACCCGTGTGGCCTCTATTATCAGACTTCCAGTGCCATTGATTGTTGCTCCAGTCACCGGATCGTCTGCAACCTTTTCAATCGGGACGGGTTCTCCCGAAATCATGCTCTCGTCAATCGAGGAGCGGCCATCAAGGACGATGCCATCAACAGGGACCTTGTCACCCGGGCGGACGCGCAGTTGATCGCCGACTTGTACTTCTTCGAGCGGGATTTCTTCCTCGCGCCCGTTTTCCCGGATCACGTGGGCCGTCTTCGCCGCCATGTCCAGCAAAGCGCGGATCGCTCGGCCTGTACCTTCGCGAGCTCGAAGTTCCATCAACTGGCCAAGAAGGACCAGGGTGACAATCACAGCGGCGGCTTCGAAATAGACTCCGACATGTCCCTCACTGTTACGGAAGCCATCCGGAAAAATACCGGGCACCAGAACGGCGACAATACTGAACAGCCAGGCTGCCATCACGCCCATGCTGATCAGGCTGAACATGTTGAGCTTCAAAGTTCGGAATGATGTCCATCCGCGAACAAGAAATGGCCAGCCAGACCAGAGAACGACAGGCGTGCCAAGGGTCAATTCGATCCAGAGTGTCGCGCGTTCTCCCAGGATTTCTCGCACGCCGGCAAGACCGACATATGGTCCCATCGTCAAGACAAGGAGCGGGATACTCAGAACGACCGCGACCCAAAAGCGGCGGGTGAAGTCCACCAACTCCGGATTTGGTCCGTCACCTTCCATCGCTGACGACTCAAGCTCGAGTCCCATCCCGCAGATCGGACATGATCCCGATTTGGTCTGACGAACTTGTGAATGCATCGGACAAGTGTAGACCGGGCCAGAGTAATCAGGTGGCACCTTGTCATACTGGCGATCATCGTTCCTATTCTTCACAGCTTCGCGCCCGCCGTGGCTGTGGCTACTCCCGTGTTCGTGTCCTTCATGGCCATCGTCGTAACTGTTGTTTGCGCCCTCATGTATCAGACGCATATGGCATTTTGGACAGTCCCCGGGTTCTGTGCGCCTGACTTCGAGGTGCATCGAGCAGGTGTAAACCGTGCCGGAAAAACTGGCAGGAACCTGATCGTCGACTTGTTCATCTTTCATCATCAATTCCCTTCCGGTTACATTTTGTGCGGTTTGTAGGTGATGCCGTTGGCGAGTTGCATTTCGCGGACGTAGCTGATTATTTTCGCGACCTCATCCGGTGTCACTTGGCTAAGTCTTGGCATGTTTCCGTATGGCCAATGGTGTTGGGGAACACCGTTGGCAACCGCGCTGAAGAACGCCTCATCGGGATGATGCCCGGGATTGTAAATGTCATGGATCAGTGGAGGCCCTTTTCCGGTGCCTCCGCCAGTGTCGCCATGACAAGATGCGCAGTTGGCACCAAACAAGGCCTGACCGGCTTGTGCTTCACCAGACACTTGAGTCAAGCCAGCCATTGCATACGGCGTCTCGGAATCTGCCTTCAAGTTCTTTGAGACAAGAGCAACTAATCCGAGTCCGAAAAATCCGATGACGAAATATTTTGTCAGGTTATTCTTGAGTTGCATTTGTCTTTTCCTTATTTTTAGGACGATGCTTCGATCTATAATTTCGAACAAGGCATTTTCTTTGCGCTTGCCGGTTCGGCGCGATCCTTCGATCGTCTGCTTTCGATTCTTGCCTATAACGATAGTCCTTTGGACGGTCCTCTCCGAAATTACGGAAGCACGACCATCTGGTGGCCCTCGCCGGAAACGGTGATTTTGCCGATGACCGCGAGATCTATCTGGTTGATGATCCAAATCTTGGGTTCGTCGCGGCTCGATACGTAAATCTTGCCAGTGCCGCCGATCGTTGTCAGATGATACGGAGCGGGCGACAGTGAAACGGTTCGCATCGCACCGGATTGCAGATCGATCGCGACAAGCTTGTCTTCGCCCTTTCCGCTGACGAAGAGCGTGCTCCCGTCGTCCGACAAGTCGAGCCCGTGCAACTCTCCTCCAATCTCGAATGAGCGGAGAATGGCACCATCGGACACAGCAATCTCATGGATTTTGCCGATATCTGCGTCGGCCACATATAGCGTTGCCCCGTCACCGGAGATGACCACATGCTCGGGAGCTGTACCAACAAGCAAATTGCGCCTGACAAATCCCTTCTCGACATCGACTTCACTGATTGTGCCGTTGCCTGAATTGGTGACGAGAACCGAAGCGCTGTCTTTGGAAAAAACGGCATAATTCGGTGCCGATCCAGTTGGAACAAAGGCCTTGAAAGCCAAGGTTTCGAGATCGATTATGCTTATCCCGTCACCTGATGGATGAGTAGCTGCAGCGTAACGACCGTCGGGCGAAACAGCAGTATGATGGACCGCGCCGGGCACTTCGATCCGACGCAGTATCTCACCAGACTTTGCGTCGAGGATGGTCAGAATACTGATCGCGGCATCCTTGGGCATCGCCCCCGCTGCGGGTTTGGCGTGATGGGCCGCATGTTCGTCCTCCGACACACCTTCTGGCTTAGCGAGTGCCGTGGCCTCGGTGCCTTCGACCTCGGAATAGCTGCCGGCGACGAGGTACCTAACACCAGGTGCACCAGAAAGGCCGTGAATGGCATCCAAGCCGGTGATCTTGCGTTCGACCGTGCCAGTGTCTGTATCAACGACGATGATTTGATCCGCGCTGCCATCAGCAATGTAGACCGTCGCGGCCGTCGCTGACGCCGAAGTCAGGAGAACGGCGAGGATTGCCGAAAGAGAGAGCTTCAATGGTGACGTCATAGTTGAGTTCCTTTTGTTGTGCGTTGCATCAACGTGCCCAACGGGCAGAGAAATAGTTAAATAGCGGCGCGAATATCAGCGCGACGAACCAGCCATAGGCAAAGGCCTCCACCCCGCCGAGCAGAAAGCTTGACCAAGTCAACCAAGAGAAACCGGGAAGCAGTTTCAACCACGTCTGGTACATGGCCTGCCCGGGGAAGATGAGGTCGAAGCCGACACACAGCGCAAACGTCACCACGAGAAAAATGCCCAAGCTCATGCCGAGCGCGAAGACTGGGATATGCGGTGGACGGATCACGGGCAGAGGTATGCCTGCCCGGTGAGTTTGATCAGATCTGGTCAGATTAGCCATCAGCTTGCTCCCTCATGTCTGGGATGACTGCATCAGTTGTAGCAAGGTAGGAAGCTGGCGCGGCCTCGAAACGCTCGCGACATTCCCGTGAACAGAAGTAGTAGACATGGCCGTCATGGACGGCCGACTTCGAGTTTCGCGTCTGAACGGTGATTCCGCACACAGGGTCAGTGTCAGTCTTCGGGGCAGTCCAGCGGACGTCAGTCGCCGATCCGCTTGGCTCGTCGCGGGTTGCTCCTGATTTGCCGTGACCCATAACCTGAGCGCCACAGCCAAACCGCATCATGATGAATATGAAGCCGGCCCAAAAGAGAAAATAGAGGATAGATTCCATTGCATGCTCCACGCGCAAATCTAAAAGCGCCTTCGCCGTTTTCGGTTATGTCCGAACTGGGCCTGGTCCAACGCAGGTGACTGGGGATGGCGGAGACGTGTTGGTGAGCGTTTCAACTCAACCCCAAATATCAAATGCCATTCCGTTCGCCGCCATGCTCGCGTGGGAAAAGTTGAACCGCCAAAAGTGGCAGACACCTCAACTCACGCCGCTGGAACAAGCTCAGCCGGAAGAACGAATTCGTCGCGTCAGGAGATTTTGGGAGGAGGGGCAGGAAAAGGGGAAAACTGTTGCCTAACGAATGCCTGGGTCGAAGAGATTTCGCCCGCCAGGTCATCTCTATGGCTTGACGCTTCGCTCGGCAAAATCGCTGCGGAATGGCAATGCATTTGATTGGCGCATTGTGATGCGTGTGACGACATATCGCGTGCGGTGTTTCCAGAATCAGGCGAGTGGGCGGAAACAACGACCGTCTCCATGCCGGAAAATTCGCTGGCATGAGTCTGATGTAGGGAAATGGCAGAGAAATACAAAGCCATGATGACCGCAAGCGTCAGGGCCTGCCAGCTGAGCTGGCCGCCTTGCAGACTGCGATTTCGAAGTATTTGCACGGCATCAAATCCCGATTGAGATTAATCTCTACCACATCGAATCCTCATTCTTCATTGACATGGATCAAAATGGAACAGCCCAATTGGGAACGCGTTTAACCACACGCGGGTTGCCCTCACAGCGCTATCTGCAACAATCCTCCGATAACGCTCATGGATGGCTCGGGCATATTCGGTTCGTCATGAGCCAATGCGCCAGAAAAATTACCCAGTCTGCGGTACGAAAACCCGGTCTCACGTCAAACTGTATCCCGGGCTGTGAGTGTCATTCACTGGGTGTGTGGGGATCCGCCAACGCAGCATCCGGTCGACTGACCGGCACGTTTTTCAATGATGCTGTCTGGGCGAGCACCTCTGCGCCCCGGCTTTTGAGAAGCTTTCGGAAGCTTGGATGCATGCCGCCATCCGAATATGCATGGGCCGATATAAACGTCCCGGAGGCAAGTATTGCTTCCATCTTGCGTTCATCTGAAACGCGCCGAGCAGCTACGACATCGTCCTCCGCGCTCAGCAGCGGTGGACATGAAGCAAGCGGGTTGCGAGGATTTCCACCCTCATAGGTCGCGTCGAAGACATACCGTCTGCCGCAATAGGACACCTGGGGTTGTCGGCCTGTGACCTCCAAAATGTCATAGCCCTGTTTCAGGTTCTTCCAAAAATCGAAATTAGGGTCATTTCGATTTCGCGCCATGTTTTCGGGCGTCATCCGGAATGGAAAAGCCTGCACCTGAAAGGAAGACTGTCCGCCTCTGATGGCTTCACGCACGATCGCATAGATTTGTGCGACGCCAGCGTCCGTGAGCGCGTAACATCCTGCCGATGTACAGGCACCATGAACCATCAAGGCGTCGCCGGTGTAGCCGAGTGCGCTTTCCAGCTTGTTTGGGTAGCCAAGATTGAAAGAGAGATAATATTGCGAGTTGGGATTCAGCATACCGGCGGAGACATGGTAAAACCCTTCTGGAGCTTGCCGATCTCCTTCTTTGGTCTTTGGGCCGAGCTTGCCGGACCAGCGACACATGGGAAAGGTCTTCAAAAGCGCGTAACGCCCAGTACGGTCACGTTTCCAGATCTCGAGCTCGCTCTCATCCTTGAAGATCCGGACCAGTATGGGATCAGCCGGGGTCATCTTGCGTTTGTTCATATTGCTGACGAGGTTGGCGGCAATTGGTTGATTTGCCTTGTTGTCGACGTCAAGAACCGTCGATACGCAAGCTGTCATAGACGCAGCCAATGCGAGCAGGATCGAAGTGTTGAGCAGCTTTTGAAACAAATTCATCTCTGTCCCTTGTGGATCGGAGAGCTGGTGCGGCCGTCGCCGTTGAGAGCGCGATATTGCTTTTCATGTAGACAGCGTAGCAGATTTGTTCATCTGCGTGGTTAACGAAAATTTCAAACCCGTGGATGGGTATGCGACTGACGTACCAAGAGTGCAAGTCGAGGCCGACCTGAATGTGGCAAGCGCGACCAAACCTTTTAGTCACGCTTGCATATAGAGTGTGTGCTGTTTCGTTTCGCGGATTCTGGCATGAAGGATCAAATTGCAGATACGACGTCCTGAAGCATCTTCCGGACTTGACCGGCGACGTCACCGAGCTCCTGATTGTTGATCCCGGTCATAGAGACCGCCGGATCGACCGCCGACACTTCCACACCTTCGTCTGTTTCCCGCACAATCACGTTGCACGGAAGCATGGCCCCGACCTTCGGCTCCATGCCGATAGCCTGCCAGGCCATGTTCGGATTGCAGGCGCCAAGGATGCGGTAGCCAGGCATGTCCTTGTCAATTTTCTTCTTCATTGTTGCCTTGACGTCGATTTCGGTCAGGACTCCGAAGCCGGCTGCAGCCAGGGCAGCACGAGTGCGGGCGTCGATATCGTCGATACCGGCCCCGGGAAACATTCTGTCTATGGTGTAGTTCATATGTTGGTTATCCTTTCAAACAGTCTTCATTTCCCCAGATACTTTATCAGGGCGACGATCGCGAGGCCGACAAGAACCAGGACCAAAATCATCCAGAGCCCGCCAAAACCCATGCCATAACCGTTCATCATTCAATCAATCCCTTGTTATGTAGTGGCGAAGGCATTGCCTCCGCCACTGGTTTGTTCAATCGGCAGCGCTCAATTATCTTTTTCAGTTTCGTTTTGCGTGCCGTCCTGCATCATGTTCCCCGGCTGCTCGCCGTTCATCATGCCGCCGTTCTGACCAGACATATTGCCCGAACGCATCATCATCATCCGCTTGATCCTGTCGGCGGGCGCTGCAAATTCCTCGGAGGTGACTTGTCCGTCTCCATCCGCGTCGAAGGCCTGGAAGCGGTCGACCGTATGTTCCCTGATATGGGCGGCATGAAGCGTTTCGAATTCAGCGAGCGACAGCATTCCGTCCCCATCCGCGTCGTAGGTTTTCAGTTCGTCAAGCAGACCAGTGCGAAGTTCGTCGGGCGAGACCGTTCCGTCATCATCGGTGTCGAACAGGCGTTGCATATGGTCGGCGCCACCCATCATCAATCCGCCCATGCCCATCATTTCCGCGCCCATGCCGCCGGTTTCGCCATCCATGCTCATCATACCTGATTGTCCACCGTGCATCATCTTCATCATGCGCATCATGGATCCCATGTCGCCGCCCATCATTCCTTGCATCATGTTGGCGTTGCCGCCCGCCATGGCCGCTGGAGAACCGGAATTCGACGTTGCTTGCCGTTGGCCATGGCCGTGATTGGAACCGGCGAGCGCAAGTGTTGGCACGGCGGCCGAAATGAGCAGCGCCGTTGCGATGGTCTTGAACTTGTACATTTTGAAATCTCCTGGTTGGTTGCACATTTCTTATCTGGGCATAAAGAACCCGATTTGAATGGTTTGCATCCAACGGTTTGTACCGGCATGTCGTAGAATGCGGGTTCTGTTACATTCGGTGACAAAACAACCACTGACGCAGTGTGTCGGTTTTCGATAGAAAAGCTCATGTCCGATGCTCCGCACATTCTCGTCGTCGACGATCACAAAGAAATCCGTGAAAGCGTAAAGCGCTTTCTTCAGAAGAACGGCATGCGCGCCGACACCGCGAAGGATGCGCAAGATGCCGAAGCAAAACTTGCGATCGGCAATTATGACTTGATGGTGCTGGACGTCATGATGCCGGGCGAAAGCGGTCTTTCTCTGTGCCAGCGGCTTTCCGCCGAGCGCGTGTTGCCTATCATCTTGTTGACCGCACTGGGTGACGACACGGACCGGATCGTCGGGCTCGAAATCGGAGCCGATGACTATCTTGCCAAACCGTTTAATCCGCGAGAGTTGCTGGCGCGTATCAAGGCGGTCCTTCGGCGTACGGAACGGCAGGAAAAGCTTTCAGGCGTGTTTGTGGGAAAGCGCCTCCGTTTTGCCCACCTGGTGCTTGATTCCGACAGCCGGGTGCTGGCGGACGAATCCGGAAACGAAACGCGCTTGACGAGTTCAGACTTCAAGCTCCTGATCGTCCTGTTGGAGCGCGCGCGTGTGGTACTGAGCCGTGAGCAGCTTCTGGACCTTACGGCTGGCCGTTCATCCGGGCCGTTGGACCGCACCATCGATAACCAGATCAGCCGCCTCAGACGCAAGATCGAACCCGACATTCTTCAGCCAAAGATCATTGCGACCGTCAGAAACGACGGCTATTGCCTGTCGGCGGACGTGGAGGTGTTGGGTTGAGTTGGGCCCCATTGACAAGCCTCAGGGCTCAACTCGTGCTTCTTGTTGTCGCCGCGCTTGTCGTCGCGCAAGTCGTGAGCCTTTGGTTGTTCGTCGATGAGAGAGGACTCGCGGTTCGGGCTGCGCTTGGCTTTGAAGCCGCAGGCCGCGCCGCAAACGTGGCGAGGTTGATTGAAGAGGCTCCGGACAATCTGCAAGACTCCATCCTGCGCGCAGCCAATTCGCCGCTTGTCCGATTTGACCTGTCGGGTGAAGCGACAGCCGGAAATTCAGACGGCTCGGATAGTGGTCTGATCGAATCCCGGGTTCGTGCGCTTCTGGGCGAGAGTTACAGCGGTGACATCCGTGTCGAACTGCATGCAATCGAGGGACAAATCCTCCCGATGCCGCACCTTTCACCTGAAATGGCTGAAATGCATCGGTCAATGATGCACGGCGCGGTCTCTGCAGTTGAAATGAATCTGTCTATCGCGCTTTCTGACGGACGTTGGCTCAATGTCGGCACACGGTTCGAGCGACCGCCCTTCCAGTGGCCGTTTTACTCCATGCTGACCTTTATTCTGACTGCGGCGGCCATTCTGATCACGGTTTTCTGGTTTCTCATGACCCGTTTTACGGGTCCACTAAGACGGCTGGTCGGAGCGGTTGACAGGCTGGGACGGGGCGAAGAAATCGCTGAATTGCCCGCCGTGGGCCCGAGCGAAGTGCGGGAGCTTACCTCGACCTTCAACAGAATGCAGGATCGCCTGACCCGGTTTGTTGCGGACCGAACACGCTTACTGGCTTCGTTGGGACATGATCTCAGGTCTCCGCTTACGGCAATTCGTGTTCGTGCCGAGATGGTCGACGACGAGGAAACACGAAGCAGTCTGGTGGCCTCGGTCGAGGAAATGCAGACCATGGTCGAGGAGACGCTAACCTTCGCCCGCGGAATGGCAGCATCCGAAGCCTCTCAATCTGTCGACATTGGCGCCCTGCTCGAAGACCTGAGAACGGGCTCCCCAGTTCCCTTCCTCCTGGATAACGGCCCGCTAATAAGTGTTCGCATCCGCCCGACTGCAATGCGCCGAGCGCTTCGCAACGTGATCGAAAACGCCGTGCGTTACAGTGGAAACGCACACGTGGCATATTCAGTTCGTGACGACCATCTCATGATTACGGTCGAAGATAACGGACCGGGCATCCCGGATACCGAGCTTGAACGGGTTTTTGATCCGTTTTTCAGGCTCGAAGAATCGAGATCATTGGAAACCGGTGGGCACGGGCTCGGTCTGTCAATTGCACGAACAATCATCACTGCGCATGGGGGTGACATCTGGCTGGTCAATCGGGCGGAGGGTGGGTTGTGCGCCTCGATCTTGATCCCTTTGGAGGGAACTTCGCAAGAAGCTGTTGAGGACAATCGCGCGCAGTGGATCAATTCTTCGGTTTGAGTCGTCGGCATGCAGTTTAGTCGCCTGGATCTGCAACTGCTGCAATCGGCATTCGGTTCAGACGTCGGCCGACGGAGCCGATTGTAGACGACCTTCACGATGGCGCTTTGTAACTGAGTAGTCAAAACGTCATCCCCAAGTCCAATTTAACTTCTGGAACCTGAAAAATGATCAATCGGCGTAATTTCATCATCGGGGCGGCCGGGCTTGTCTCTGCCACCCAGTTTCCGGCTCTGTCGCTGGCGCGCACAAGCTCTACAGAGCTCGAGTTGATCGCTGGGCCCGCAAAGAAAAAGCTCTTCCGGCCAGACGCTGAAGCTTCCGATGTCTGGGCTTACAATGGCGAAGTGCCGGGGCCTGAAATTCGTGTCCGTAAGGGAGATCGCGTCCGTGTCCGTTTCACCAACAATCTGGAGGAACCGACATCCATTCACTGGCACGGGATCCGGATCGACAATGCCATGGACGGCGTTTCGGGACTGACACAGGAAGCAGTGCAACCGGGCGCCAGCTTCGTGTATGATTTTGAAGTGCCTGATGCGGGCACCTATTGGTATCATGCGCACAATAAAAGCTGGAACCAGGTTGGCCGAGGCCTTTACGGTCCGATGATCATTGATGAGCCGGAGAGGCCGTTCGACAGCTCCCACGACATCACACTGGTTCTTGACGACTGGCGGCTGCGCCGGCCGGGCGTGCTGGACACCGAGAGCTTCGGTTCGCTGATGGATTGGAGCCACGGCGGCCGCCTCGGCAACTGGATCACGGTAAATGGGGGGGCAGTGCCGGTGACGGCGCTCAAGCGCGGTGAAGCCTACCGGTTGCGCCTGATCAATGCAGCCAACGCTCGCGTCTTCGAAATAGACCCCAACCGGTTCGACGCAAAGGTGCTGGCCTATGACGGCCAGGCTTTGTCCGAGCCAATCAGCCTTGCTTATGCGCCCGCGATGCTTGGCCCGGCGCAGCGCATGGATCTGTTGGTCGTCCCTCAGGAAAATTTTGCACTGGAGGAGGTGTCGAGCGACGATCCTTTCGTCATGGCAGAATTCAAAGTCGAGGGCGTTGCAACCGCTGCTGTGACCGCACCAGCTGTTGCGATCAACGCGATTCCCGAGCCCGACATCGCCAACGCGCGGCGGGTGAAAGTCCTTATGGAGGGCGGGGCTATGGGTGGCTTTGTCGAGATCACATACCAGGGCAAGAAACTTCAGGGGGAGGATGTGCAAAGCACCCGCCAGACCTGGGCATTCAACGGTGTTGCAAACCTCGCCGACGATCCCCTGTTCGTTGCAGAACGCGGGCAAACCATCATCATCGAAACCATTAACAGGACTGCCTGGGTTCATGCGATGCATGTGCATGGGCATCATTTCCGGGTGATCTCCCGGTCTGGAAGCGAGGTGGACGAAGGTAAGCCGTGGCGCGACACCTTCCTGATCGGGCCCAACCAGACGACGGAAATTGCCTTTGTCACCGACAATCCGGGAAAATGGCTTTACCATTGTCACATGCTTGAACATGCGGCGGCAGGCATGACGACGTGGTTCACTGTTGCGTGATGGTCGGTTTCTTATGGAATATTTCAGCTTTTTCGGGTAATTAGGTTGGTATGCGCAGTCTCATCATCGCAGTTGTTTTCTTGCTGTTTACAAATGGCGCACTCGTGGCCTCTACGCAGAGTGCGCAAACTGCGGATGCGGTTGGCCAGATGATGACCGTACAAAGCCTGCCCGACGCTGTCATGATGAACTGCTGTGAGACTCCCGGCAGCAAGATGGGGCATGGTCACACCAGTTGTGCCATGGACTGCCATTACCTTACGCCAAATGTGGTTGCAGGTTTTCCGCGAACAATCTCCGTTAAAGCAAGTTCGTATTCGGCTTCGCTGACTTATTCGGTCGAAGGCAGCCTCATGAGACCCCCCATCGTGTCCTGATTACGGATAGCCGCGCCAATAGGCGCTTCTTGAATTTGATCAGTCACGAGGTAATTATGATTTCCAAACGAAAACTCATGTTCGGCTTTGCGGCTTTGGCATTGATGCCGGCATCGCAGGCTCATGCGCATGTAAATTCATTCAAGTTGGACCCGAAGTTTGAGCCACAATCAGTGGCGTTCTCGGGGTATTCGCCCGGTACGGTTATTGTCGACCCCCGCAACCACTTTCTCTATTTGCAGTTGAGCAATGGAATGGCGCGCCGCTATGGCGTGGGCGTTGGCAAAGCGGGCCTTACTTTTAAAGGGACTGCTAATATAGCTCGCAAGGCGAAATGGCCGAGCTGGACGCCGACCAAAAATATGATCCGGCGCCAACCCGGCAAGTACGCCAAATATGCCAAGGGTGTCCCCGGAGGTCCAGGCAATCCGCTCGGATCGCGTGCACTTTATCTCTACAGGAACGGCCGCGACACATATTACCGCATCCACGGCACGACACAGCCCTCGTCCATCGGGCGCTCGGTCTCCAACGGCTGTATTCGCATGATCAATGCACATGTCGAAGACCTTTATGAAAGGGTGCCTGTCGGTGCACAGGTGGTGGTGTTGTGATGTATCAGCAAACACACGAACCCTCACCGTGTCCCCCGGCTCCAGCGTCCGTCGATTAATGCATGCAACGCCGGCAAGGCCGGTTCGGGCAACCCGCTAAGGATAATTCTCACCCGCTGACCGCCTATGGTCGCGGGCACCAGACTGATCCCTTCGGCGACGCTGTATGAAACGCCATACGTGGAAATGCTGCGACCCTTACTGCTTTGGAACGATGCCCCGGTGTTCGGGTCTTCATGCTCAAAACCGTGGGCCATGCTTGCCATAAACAGCCTCTCCAACAGTTAGAAAGACATCTGAAATGACCAAAATTCTCACCTCACTTGCCGTGTCGATTGCCATGGGGCTTTCCACAATAACCACGGTTGCGCTTGCCGAAACGCCGGATGCTGACAACCAGATCATGGTTTTCAAGACGCCATGGTGCGGGTGCTGCCAGGCCTGGGTTGAAGCCATGGAAAAGGCAGGCTACGACGTCGAGACTACCGATGTGGAAGACCTCACGCCGATCAAGATGCAGGCCGGCGTGCCCGGGGGACTTGAGGCCTGCCATACCGCCATGATTGGCGGCGAACGCAAATACGTGCTTGAAGGTCATGTGCCGATCGAGGCGGTCAAGAAACTGATGACCGAGCGACCGGATATCCGTGGAGTGTCGACCCCGGGCATGCCGATGGGGTCACTCGGTATGGGCGATGACCCAGAGGCAAACTATACGGTCTATGCGTTCACTGGTCGAGCCGCTGAGGCTCCTGCGGTTTTCTTCAAGGCTGGCACACAATGAACCGGCGCCAATTCATCACGGGTGCGGGGAGCCTGTCGATTGTCACGCTGCAAGGTTGCTCGACAACTGAAACACTGCAGGTCCCGCCCGAGCCAAAAGGGCCACCTCCTTCCTATCTTGCAATGTACGGACCGATGCCGGATGAAAGATTCCCCATTCCAGCAGTCGACTTGACAAAAGTACCGGAAAAACTCTGGCGTAGACAGGTCGATTACGCAGGCCCGCATCCAGTCGGTACCGTCATAGTCAATACGAGTACATTCTTCCTTCATCTTGTCCAGGAAGGTGGCAAGGCCATGCGCTATGGGGTTGGCCTTGGCCGGCAAGGCTTTGAATGGTCGGGCGAAGGCCGCATACAGTGGAAGCAGGCGTGGCCAAAATGGACGCCGCCTGCGGAGATGATCGAACGGCAACCGGAACTGGAGCAATGGAGCGCGGACAATGGCGGCATGCCGCCCGGGCTCGATAATCCTTTGGGCGCGCGCGCGCTCTATATCTTCCAGAATGGTGAAGACACTCTCTACCGTATCCACGGCTCGCCCGAATACTGGACGATCGGTAAGGCCGTCTCAAGCGGATGCGTCCGATTGATGAACCAGGATATTATTGACCTATACAACCGCGTGCCTTCGGGCTCCCGGCTCATCGTGGTGTAAGACGGCCATGCGTAGTAGGTCTTTGTATGTCACGGCCTTTGCCGCTGTTGCGGGGTTTGTAATCGCCGCGATCGTTGTGATGGTGCAACAGGATGAAGTAAGAACGGGGCTTTTTAAACCAGACGACCGGCGAGTGTTGGCGTTGGGTAAAACCCTTTATGCCGATAGTTGCGCGTCCTGCCATGGTGTGGAATTGGAAGGACAAGACGAGGATTGGCGTTCGCCGGGACCGGACGGTCTGATGCCGGCGCCGCCCCATGACGAGACCGGCCATACCTGGCATCACACGGATCAAATTCTCTTCGAGATCACAAAGTACGGAATTGTAGCCGCCGCCAATCTGAAGAACTACACTTCGGCAATGCCGGTCTATGAAGGAGTGCTCACCGATGCAGAAATCATCGCGGTACTCTCCTACATCAAGAGCACATGGCCGGACGAAATCCGCAACGGCCACGATGAGATGAATGCGCGCAACGCCCTGGAATCGCAATGACTCATTCGAAGCGTATGGCTTGGGTGGACATTGCGAAGGGCGTGTCGATCATCTTGGTGGTGATGATGTATGCGACCTACAGTACCGGTCGGCATGCCGGCGGTGTCGGTTTTCTTCATTACGTGATCGCGTTCGCTACGCCCTTTCGCATGCCGGAGTTTTTTCTCATTTCCGGCCTGTTTCTTTCGACGGTGATCGCTCGTCCCTGGCGGCGATATGCTGATCGCCGCTTTGTGCATTACATGTATTTCTATGGTTTGTGGGCTTTCATCATGATCGCTTTGAAGGTGGGCATTTTCGCTCGCGATCCTGTTGCTATGGCAGTGGATCTTGCCCGCGCCATTGTCCAGCCCTATGGGGTGTTGTGGTTTGTCTACATGCTCGGCGTGTTCGCCATTGCCGCGAAGCTGCTGTGGCAATTCCGGGTGCCGCACTGGCTTGTGATTGCTGTCGCGACCGGTTTGCAGATCGCTCCGATCAACGTTTCAAGTTACATTGTGACGCAATTTGCCGCCTATTTCGTGTTCTTCTACATCGGCTATGCGTTCGCTCCGCAGATTTTTCGGATGGCCGGCTGGATAGCCGAAAATCGCGGGAAAGCAATTGCTGCGCTGGCTGTCTGGTTCGTCGTCAACGGATTTTTGGTGTTTCTACCGAGTTTCGAATTGCTTCCGGACGAAACGCGCATGGGGTTTGCTGCGTTTCCACCGCTGCATTTGCTGCTTGGTGTCGCAGGCGCGGTGGCACTTTGCGCGTTCAGTGTGGTTTTGGTGGATCGGCCATATACAGGCTGGTTGCGGTGGATCGGCAGCCATTCTCTTGTCATCTACCTTGTTTTTACAATCCCCATGTCGATCTTTCGCGAGATAGCCATGAATACCGGGCTGATCACGCAAACCGGACCGCTCAGCCTTGCGGTCTTCCTGGTGGCCCTGATAACTCCGATCATACTCTATCTTGCTATCGGCTTGACCGGTTTCGGGAACTTCCTGTTCGAGCGCCCGGGATGGGCGCATATGAAAACTGAGTAGGTCCGACGTAACGTCTTTTATGTGCTGCAAAACTCGAAATGGAAGGTGAGGGCCGGCCGGTTTATTCCACCCATTGCCGCGTGGTGAGCCTTGCCAACTGCGTCGGTGCCGTGCCATTCTGGCATTCGAATTCAGAGTTGTTATGCACCCATTATACAGTGGTCTGCCGCCGCCAGAAATCGCTTTGGATCAAGCAATCTGGGAATCCCGAATATCACAAGCTGCGACACGTTTTAGGTCCTGTCCTGAACAGGAAACCAGCAGCGTTGTGGTCCTGTAGTTCTTCGCTGTAATGGGGCAACAACGCGAGCGTCTGTATATTTGACCGCTATCCAAATGTGCGGATAGTCAGGTATTTAGACCTCAGTTGGCACCCAACGGAGAAACATCATGGTCACATCAACCAAAACACGTGTCGCCGTCAACGGATATGGAGTCATCGGCAAACGTGTTGCCGATGCTGTGACGCGTCAGGAAGACATGATATTGGCGGGCGTGTGTGATGTCGTTACTGACTGGCGCATGCATATTGCCACAGCACGTGGCTACCGCCTGTTCGGTGCCACACCCGACAGCGCGGCGGTCATGCACGCGGCTGGATTGGCCATCCAGGGTGGGCTTGACGACCTCCTGGCGGTATCGGATATCATAGTCGATTGTACGCCCAAGAAAATCGCGGCGCAAAATATCAGGACCTATCGCCGACAAGGCATCAAGTTCATTCTTCAAGGTGGTGAAAAGCACGAGGAAACGGGACATTCCTTCGTGGCGGAAGCCAATTTTGCCAGTGCGGTAGGACGCGATGCCACGCGCGTGGTCTCGTGCAATACAACCTCGATTGTGCGCACGCTCACCGCGCTCAAGCAGGCAGGGTTGCTCCGCAAGGCGCGCGGCACGCTCTTGCGCCGCGCGACCGATCCATGGGAAAGCCATTTAGGCGGTATCATGAACACCTTGGTGCCCGAGCCAAACATACCAAGTCACCAAGGGCCGGACGCGCAAAGCGTCGATCCGCAGCTTGACGTTGTGACCATGGCGGTCAAAGTGCCTGAGACCTTGGGCCATCTACACTACTGGTCTGTAGAACTCACCAAACCCGCCTGCAAGGACGACATCCTTGACGCCTTCAGAACGTCCTCGCGCATAGCGCTTATCCGTATGGATTCCGGTCTTTCCGCGCTCAACGCGGTCAAGGAGTGGATGGCCGACCTCGGACGGCCGCATGCTGACCTGTATGAAGTGGCGTTGTGGGAGGACATGCTCACGGTGCAGGGTAATGAGCTGTTCTATGCGTATATGGTGGACAATCAGGCGATTGTCATTCCCGAAACGATTGACGCCATCCGTGCGCTCACGGGAATGGAGAAAAACGCGTCGGCATCGATTGAAAAAACCAACAAGGCCTTGGGTATCGGCATATCTCCGACAGGGAGCGGTGCGGGCGGAAATACACACCTATAGCGATGGCGGTGGCCTCGGCGCGCTCGCCGGGAACACCGCCGCGAAAACCTGGTTCGGGCTGGTGTCATCGACAACCTGTTCGCCCGGTTCGATAAGCATCTCTTGAAGTCTGGCTATCTTGCCAAAGGTAGCCAGATCGTCGATGCAACGATCATCCAGGCGGCGCTACAGCAAGGACGAGAAGGCGGCGATCAAGGCCGGCGAGATACCCGATGACTGGTAGGACAAGCCCGCCAAGCTTGCGCAGAAGGATCGTGATGTGCGGTGGACGGTGACGAGTGCAAGCGCCCATAACTGAGCCCAACTCAGGAACGTCGTCATCAATAACAACACGGCATCAACAGTCGGGGCTGATAGTGCCTTTCGCTTGAATACTGACGGACACCGACGACACCGGGAGGTCAGTATCCGGAACTGCGAGCCAATATCTGTAATATCCGAAGCGGACCTGCGTCTAAGTCCCTGCAACACGTCACGAAGGGTACGGCAAGCGTCAGGTGCCAGCGTTGAATTCCTTGGCTCTTGCAGTCCACAATTACTGAAAATCAAAGTTATAAATGTCGGCTGTACAGACCGAAATAGCATTGACGAGATAGCCTAACGCCCACGGTCGAAGACCGCCAAAGGAACAGATGATGAAAACAAGCGTGATCAAAGTTGATGACATGTTGTCGGTATGGAGCCTCGACGAAGTGGAGAGTCGGATCGGCGAGGTACCCGGCGTTGAAAGCGTTACGGTGAATTTCGCCGCGAAGAACGCCACCGTCCGCTATGACGAAACCCGGGTTGCGGTTTCCGATATCAAATCAACAGTGCACGAGCTTGGATTGCAATCCAACAGACCTGCTGAGGATGCACCTCCTGAGGTAGCAGCCACCAAGGATCATGAAGACCACCTAGACGACAGCAAACCGGCAGCCGCCCTCTTATCTGCCACACAGAAATCAGGGGCGGAAACTCCTGCCGCTACGCATGACGCGCATGCAGGACATGAGCAACACGACGGCACGGTGACGGATGCGTCGAAGTCCTCATCTGGCAGTCAGACCGACACGCCGGAACCCTCATCCGACCATGCGGGCCACGATAGCCATGACAAACATCAGGGCCATTCTCCCGAGAAGTTTCGGGATCGGTTCTGGCTGTCGCTCGCTGTCACCGTTCCGGTTGTCATCTGGTCGGCCCCCATCCAGGAATTGCTTGGCTACCAGGCTCCGGCGTTCCCCGGATCGGATTGGATGGCGCCTGTGCTCTCTACTGTCGTCTTCCTCTACGGCGGTCTCGTTTTCCTTCAAGGTGCGTGGCGCGAGCTGAGAGATCGACTACCGGGGATGATGACCCTCATCTCGCTCGCTATCACGGTCGCATTCGTATTTTCCTGGGTAGTTCAGCTTGGGCTGATTGACTCGATGCCACTGTGGTGGGAGCTGGCAACGCTGGTCGCGATCATGCTGCTGGGCCACTGGATCGAGATGCGATCCATCAATCAGGCTCAGGGTGCTTTGAAGGAACTGGCAAAGCTTTTGCCAGACACGGCAACGCGGATAACCGATACGGGCGAGGAAACGGTCGATATCAGTGCCTTGCGCAATGGCGACCTGCTACTGGTGCGCCCGGGTGAAAGCGTTCCCGCGGATGGTGTGGTGCGCAAGGGTGCCAGCGACATTGACGAGGCGATGATCACCGGTGAATCGCGACCCGTGAAAAAAGGCGAAGGGGACGAAGTGATCGCCGCCACGATCAACGGAGAAGGGTCTCTGCGCATTGAGGTCACCGGAACGGGCGACAAGACCAAGCTGTCGGGCATCATGCGGCTGGTAGCCGATGCGCAGACCTCCAAATCCAGATCTCAACACCTGGCAGACCGCGCAGCCCGGCTTCTTACCGTTGTCGCGATTGGTGCGGCGGTGGTAACTTTTGCGGCATGGCTACTGCTAGGGGCCGAGCTGGATTTTGCGGTGGTGCGGATGGTGACGGTTCTGGTGATCGCTTGCCCACATGCCCTCGGGCTGGCGGTGCCGCTGGTGGTGGCCATCTCCACGACTCTAGGCGCCCGTAACGGCCTTCTGGTCCGGGACCGCCGTGGGCTTGAGGAGGCCCGCAATCTTGACACCGTAATTTTCGACAAGACCGGAACATTGACGCTGGGCGAGTTCCGGATCGTCGCCAGTTCCGTTGCTGAAGGCCTGAAGGAGGACGAGGCCCTTCGCATCGCGTCTGGTATTGAAGCTGAATCCCAGCATCCGATAGCCCGGGGGATCGTCAAAACTGCGGAAGACAAAGGCATCGCGGTCCCATCAGCCGACGGATTCCGCGCGATCACCGGCAAGGGCGTTGCAGCCACAATCGACGGGGTCGAGTATCATATGGGAGGGCCGGCGCTGCTCAAGGCGGAAAACGTCGATGTTCCACCAGCACTTCAGGCTGCCTCCGAGGCCGCAGCCAGCAATGGTCAGGCAGCGATCTATCTCGTCCAGGCGGGCAAGGCGCTGGCTGTCTATGCGGTGGCGGATGCGATCCGCGAGGAAAGCCGTGAAGCCATCGCGGCGCTGCATGAACGGGGCATTGAGGTCGCCATGCTGACGGGCGACGCACAGGCGGTGGCCGATGCGGTCGCAAAAGAACTTGGCATCGATACAGTTTTCGCGGAGGTGCTGCCCGACGACAAGGCGTCGAAGGTCCGAGAGTTGCAGGCCCAAGGCAAGAAGGTGGCTATGATCGGGGACGGGGTGAATGACGCGCCCGCCCTTGCCACCGCGGATATCGGGATTGCGATCGGCGCCGGAGCAGACGTGGCCGTCGAGGCTGGGCATATCGTGCTGGTGCGATCGGACCCTCGTGACATCCCCCGTATCATCACACTGAGCCGGGTCACATATCGCAAGATGAAACAGAACCTCTGGCTGGCAGCGGGCTACAACATCTTTGCCATCCCGCTTGCCGCGGGAGTGCTTGCGCCATGGGGTATTCTGCTCACGCCCGCTGTGGGCGCGATACTGATGTCGGCAAGCACGGTCGTGGTCGCAATCAACGCGCAACTCTTGAAGCGGGTCAAGCTATGAGCTCATCAACAAAGGGCCGAGAGACCGCAGTGGACATGGTGAAAGGCATGAGAACAGGTTTTGGCTAAAGTCCTGTCCAAACAAGGAAAGCAGCATAGCCAGAAGTCGAGTTCTATTAGCAACCCTACCCTTGGGACGGAACGTGGTTGCCTATTTGCCTCGACAAAGTAACGTTCTGATCTGATCACCAGACCGGCGCACCGCCATGGCGCCTGACGCAATGCATTGCCGCTTGTAGCGGAATTCCAGTGTACCTATGGTGTTACTAAACTTAGGCCTGATGACCATATCGGCCTGACCGAAACGCAGCTTGGCATGCTCGCTCTGACAGATCTCGATTGATCTCAGCATCGCTTGTATTCCGTTGCGGGGAGCGATCCCGGTTTCGGGCTGGCTTGGATCAACAGCGATCACTACATCGACACCGGTGTTCCGCGCCACATCTATAGGCGCGATGTCCGCATAGGCGCCGTCCATCAGGACATGAGGACCATCAATCAGCGGTGGTAAGATGCCTGCAAGCGCAGCACTTGCATAAACGTAGTCAGCCGCTGACCCTCGGTTGTACACAACCCGTTCCCCCGACAGCACATCCGTCGTGCATACAAAGACAGGAATCGATCCATCCTCCAAGTTCTTGCCCTTGGTCAGGGAGGAAAGGACACTCCGGCCCCAGCTCTCAGTGCGCGCTCCTGCGCCCCAGTGTCCGTCGTCAGATAAAATGGGACATCAGAGCGGCTTGAGTATTGGAGGCTCTGGTTCGTTTGTGTGACTGATTATGCCGCTTGTTTTTGATGGTGCAAGCGACGTTGGCGGATTGTCAGCTTCTTGATCTCTTTCCTTTCTCTCAAGATGGCTTTGTCGCGCCCAAAGTAGACGTCGGCGGGTGTGACGTTCTTCAAGCTCTCGTGGTAGCGCCTGTTGTTATAGTAGTCGACGAAGGCCTCGATCTGGCGTTCAAGATCGCCTGGCAGATAGTAATTTTCCAGCAGGACCCGGTTCTTCATCGTCTGATGCCATCGCTCGATCTTTCCCTGGGTTTGCGGGTGGAACGGGGCTCCACGAACGTGATCCATCTTCTTGTCCTCCAGCCATTCAGCCAAATCGCCAGAGATGTAACATGACCCGTTATCGCTGAGCAGGCGCGGTTTGTGGCGCACGACGGCCTGGTCGCAGCCCGATGCCTGAAGCGCCAGTTCAATGGTGTCTGTCACGTCCTCGGCCCGCATGTTTGTGCAAAGCTTCCAGGCGATGATGTAGCGGCTGTAATCGTCCAGGATCGTGCTGAGGTAATACCAGCCCCACCCGATGATCTTGAAGTAGGTGAAGTCGGTCTGCCACATCTCATTGATGGCGATAGTTTTGTCTTTGAACTCATTGGCTGCCTTGATCACCACATAGGCCGGTGCGGTGATTAAATCGGCTTCCTTCAGGATACGATAAGCCGATGATTCAGAGACAAAATACCGCTTCTCATCAGTGTATTTGACTGCCAGCTCCCGGGTCGTCAGCGCCTCGTGTTCCAGCGCGAACTCAATCAGGTCATCACGCCGGTCTTGGGGGATACGGTTCCAGACCGACTTCGGCCGTGGAGACCGATCATCCAAGGCAACAACCCCACCGTCGAGGTAAAGATCATACCATCTGTAAAAAGTGGTGCGCGGTATGCCCAGCATATCGAGGGTCTGCTTGGTTGGCAGGTGCGATCCTTCGACCGTGCGAATGATCTCAAGCTTCTCGGTCGCAGGGTATCTCATGCCTCGTCCTCCCCAGCACCTGTCATGCTTTTTTTGAGCAGGCGGTTCTCCAGGGTCAGATCGGCGACGCATTCCTTCAACGCCAAGGCTTCAGAGCGAAGGTCCTTTACTTCCGGCGACGTCGCTTGCCGTGCTGTGTCACCCGAGAGCCGGCGCTTGCCTGCTTCCAGGAACTCCTTCGACCAGCTGTAATACAGGCTTTCGGCGATACCTTCGCGGCGGCACAGCACCGAGATGCTTTCCTCTCCACGCAAACCCGCCAAAACGATACGGATTTTTTCCTCCGCTGAATAGGTCTGGCGGGTCTTGCGGCGGATGTTCTTGACCAGCTTGTCAGCTGCGTTCTTCGATGTTTCAGGCTTCTGTCTCATCTCGATCTCCCAATCGGTAAGATGAACCAGAAATCCTCCGTTGTTCAAATCCTCAAATCTGTCCCACGGGCGCTGACGTCAGACAGTACAGCAACGCCGAGGAAACTGAACTCTGTCAGAGCCCCATCGCCGAACATCAGGACCTTCGGCCAACACCTCGGTGAGCATTACGCTGTAACGCCAATAAGTGCCGGCGGCGCAATGCCCTTTCGAATGACCATCATGACGCCAACAAGGGCAAGAGACGTGCCGATCAATTCCGGCCAGCCCAGGGACTCGCCATAGTAGAGCAAACCCATCGTCAGCCCGAATACCGGCACAAGAAAGCTGAACGCATTGGCCTTGCTCAGCGGCACTTCTGCAAGAACCGACATCCAGATGACATATACCAGCGCGGAGCCAAACACCGCCAACCCAACCAGTGCAAACAGAAAACCGGGCGACCACTCGATCACAGTGAAGTCTTCAGTCACGACGGCAATCACCGCCAGCGGGATACTGCCGATCAGCAATTGGACACTGATGGCCATCAGTGGATCGACCGTATCCGCAATCCGTTTCAGCATCACATTGCTGATAGTGATGCCAAGAGCCGCCAGAATGATATACGCGATGCCGATGAGGTAGCTCTCCTGACCACCTCCGAACAATCGCGGTGCAGCGATGACGACGATTCCCAGAAACCCCAGAACAAGACCCGATTTACCCCAGCCCGTCAGCCGCTCACCCAAGACGACACCCGCGAGGCCCGCAGCCATTAAGGGCTGGGTGTTTGTGATAACTGTCGCAATCCCAGGCGACACGAATTCGGCCGCATGAAACATGCCAAAATACCCCAGGCTGGTGGCCCCAAACCCGATAGCTGCGAGGGTGATCCACGTCTTCCAACTGCGCGGAAAAGGGCGACGCAAAGCCAGCGCGATCCCCAACAGGATTACGCCGGCGATCACTGCCCGCAAGGTTGCAAACGTCAGGTGCGGGGCATAGGCGATGCCAATTGTTATCAACGGATAACAACTCGCCCAGAGAAACATCGCGAAAATTATTTTTGCAGTGGTCAGTAATTTCACGAGTTCATCAATTCATTGTTCGTTGAGATATTGGTGAGCGGTCACTTAATATTTGATCAATACTGAGCTATGACCACGCATCATTGAGTGGTACTGATCCGAATTCTCCAACTGCCTGAGGATCAGAATGAAAAAGCGATACAGATGATTGGGTAGTGTCTCAGTTTGAAATTTGATCCGATTGACAGGCTATCGAATCCCGGCGCGAATTCCTATATGCTTAGTGGCAAGCATGAGGTGACCGAATGAGAACGCGAAAATCAGAACGCACGTGCAAGTGCGGTGCCGTCTACGAACGAACGGAACAGAGCATCCCCGCTCGCGATATAGAAGAGTTTTCCTGCGAGGTGTGCGGTGGAGACTTAGAGCACTTTAGCGGTGCTGCTGTCGTGAGCTACAGACTTATTAGGAGGCCTGATGCCAACCGGACCTAAAGGACAGAAGCGCCCTGCCGACGCCATCGGACGGGCTGTACGCATCGCACAGATCGCCACTGGCGAGATTGAAGACGATGTGCCCGACGATGGCAAAGACCCGAACGCCAAGGCTCTTGGCGCGAAGGGTGGCCGGAAGCGCGCCGAGAACATGACGCCAGAGCGGCGGAAAGAGATTGCACAGAAGGCTGCGGCAAAGCGTTGGGCGAAGGATGGTTGACAAAAACGCTATTTTTTCGTATTTGGTTGCAGTGGAATGATTGCAACCGATTCGAGACCCAACCATGACAAGCCCGGAACTCTTTATCAAAGACCAGTTTCCAGTTACTCAGTGGCCAGTTATCCCTACAGTTCTGAAATCCGCTTACGCTGCGGCAAATGACCTTTACAAGGACAACCCGTTCCTTGAGGTGAATAGCGCCCAAGATAATCGCGGTCGGTTGATCGCTTTTGCTGTCGATTTTGGTATCGAACGTGCGATCAAAAGCGGGGCTATCGATTGCGATTATCGGTGGGAACAATTTGCGAGGCCAACAGGCCGTTATTTGCAGTTGCGTTTCAAACACTCAACCGCATCTGTTAGTCAGATCGCGGACCCGCTTCGCCAACCAAGGCCCGTTGTGTTTAGGGAGAACGCAAGGCTTCGGACGCAGCAGGTGTTTGCTTTTGAGGAATTCCGCGAAGAATTGGAAATTGTGGGCCTCCCGCATTTTCTATTGGTCCATGGTCACCAGTCCTTGGAATTTGCGCATATAGGCCTGCCATCAGCGGCTTCAAAAACACATTTTTCATGGACATCCCCCAATCTCATGAAAATGCCTCACGCGGTAAGTATGGACGCCGAAGTCCCCCCAGAGGATACAGACACTGGATTGGATGACTTGAATTTGTTGAAAGAAGACATCGAGCGTTGGATTAAGGACAATGGTGAATAATCAGAACGTATTCCAGTTTCCAAAAGCCGCCCAAGCTGAACACATTGGGCGGCTTTTGATTCCAGATCGCTTGACAGAAGGGCGGCTAGCAGCCCGGCTCACGCAAACGGAACTTGCGGAGCGGGTTGGCGTGAGCCGCCAAGCAGTTTCGGCATATGAGCTTGGCGATAAAAACCCCGAACCCAATGTAATGACAAAGATCGCCTCCGCGCTCGGCCAACCTGTAGTTTTTTTTACGAAAGAACAAAGGGGTGGGTTTGGAAAGCATAGCGCCAATTTCTTCAGGAAGGTTGGCACCGATACCAAGCGGCGCAACCAAGCATGCGAGATATACGCCAAGTGGCTTTCGTCAGTTGCGCATGCATTTGACTTTATCGCCAACTACCCAGCCGTAGATATCCCCTCTTATGAGCCACGCGGGGGTAGTTACGAAGACGAGGAAATTGAAGAATACGCTGAACGTACAAGGCAGCACTTCGGCCTTGGCCTTGGCCCCATTTCGAACGTTGTCCGTCTTTTGGAGACTAAGGGGATTATTGTATCTCGCTATCGGATAGAGGGCGAAAAGATAGAAGCCTTCTCTTTTTGGTCAGGGCCGCGCCCATTTATGTTTCTATCCTCGGACAAGGAATCTGCGGCTAGGGCGCGATTCGACGCCGCGCATGAGCTCGCCCATTTATGCCTGCACCGTTGGGTCGGTGCGGAGGAAATTGATGATAAGGCTAGGTTGAAGGAAATCGAGCGAGAAGCAGACCATTTCGCCGGTGCATTCTTGTTGCCCAGGCAATCGTTCCCCAACGAAATCTACTCGCCGAGAGCAGAGAGTTTTGTCGACCTCAAGGCCCGTTGGAAAGTGTCGATCCAAGCAATGGTTTACCGCGCCAAAGACCTAGGATTGTTTGATGAGCGTCAAGTTACTAACCTATACAAACAGATTTCATACAAAAATTGGAGAAAAATAGAACCTTTAGACAGAGGAACTAAGGCCATTCAATTTGAAGAGCCATTGCTATTGAAGAAAATTACCGAGCTTGTGTTCAGCAGTGGAAGATATTCGATGGACAGTTTCAAGGCGGATGTAGCTTTGTCTGATTATGATCTTGAAAAGCTCACCGGTTATTCGTTTGTCGCTAACTCTGATGAGGTGGCCCCCGACTTCACACCCTCCTTGAAGTGAACTTTCATGGTTGACACTAAGCATAAAAGTTCATATGTTTCGAGTATGGCAAACGTACTCGACACATCAAAGCGCGCTCAAATCCTCTCCATGCTGGTTGAGGGAATGTCCATGCGGTCCGTCTCGCGGATCACTGGCGTTTCGATCAACACGGTTTCGAAGCTTCTGGTGGATGCTGGCAACGCCTGCGCCGAGTACCACGACAACACAGTTCGCGGCGTCAAAGCCGAGCGCGTTCAGTGTGACGAGATTTGGTCGTTCGTTGCTGCCAAGGCGAAGAACGTCAAGGGCATGAAGACCCCGGTTGATGGCGCTGGCGATGCTTGGACATGGACAGCCATTGACGCCGACAGCAAACTGATAATTTCTTATCTGGTCGGCGGTCGCGGTGCATCCTACGCAGGCGAGTTTATGGATGATGTAGCATCGCGCCTCGCCAACCGCGTCCAGCTTACCACCGATGGCCACAAGGCATATCTTAACGTTGTAGAAGGCGCTTTCGGTGCGGACGTTGACTATGCGCAGTTGGTCAAGATTTATGGCACAGACCCGGACGGTGTTCGCGGTCGTTATTCCCCGGCTGAATGCACCGGGATCAAGAAAACCGAAATCACTGGCGACCCGGACCGCGACCATATCAACACGTCCTATGTGGAGCGCATGAACCTGAATATCCGCATGAGCAACCGCCGCTTCACGCGCCTGACCAATGCATTTTCAAAGAAGGTCGATAACCACCTTCACATGCTCTCGCTGTACTTTGTGCATTACAATTTCTGCCGGATGCACAAGAGCCTTAGAATGTCGCCAGCAATGGCCGCTGGCGTATCTGACACGCTCCGCGATATGGATTGGATTGTTGGTTTGATTGACGCCCGCGCACCGAAGCCCGGCCCGCGCGGTGCATACAAGAAGCGTAGCGAATAGACGAACTTCGCTTGCGCATTTTGTAAACCTCTGACAAAACATTTTGTGTAACGTTTGGGCTGCGAGTACGTTGTCGTTGTGACCGCAATTTGCAGACGGGAGCCAGATATGACGCAAGAACAGAGAAATAAGAAGATCCTCAAGGGTATTGAAGCTGCGACAAAGCGAGCCGTGGCCACGAAAAAGTCCGCCCGCGATACCCTTATCAAAGAGGGGATATATACCACTAAGGGGAAATTGAGGGTTGAATTCGGGGGAGCAGGTAGCAAGAAAGGGTCTGTTGCTGCTTGAGCCGTCTAGCGACTTCCTTTGTCTTAGGCTACCACGGGTGCGACGGGGCCGTTGCACGTAAAGCCGTGCTGGATGGCGTTGAAATCATTAAAAGCGATAGGGATTACGACTGGCTAGGACCAGGCGCGTATTTTTGGGAGTCAGACCCGAAGAGGGCGCTGGAATGGGCCCAGTGGAAGGTCTCTATCGGGCAGTACAAAGAGGCCAGCGTTATCGGCGCGGTGATAGATTTGCGCAGTTGCCTCGATCTGGTTTCCAGAGAAGACATTGAAATTCTCCGCGCCGCACATGCCTCTTTCGTTAAGGTGCAAAAGACCGCAGCTCTCCCCGTCCCTAAGAACACAAACCCAAAGGGCGCAAAGGACCCGGACAGGGTTCTTCGGTTTCTTGATTGCGCCGTCTTTCGTCACCTTCACCAGATGATAGATGAAATCATCAAAGATGATCCTTCATTCGAACCATTTGATACGATAAGGGGGATGTTCGTTGAAGGCGGCAAGGCGTTCACTGGAAGCGGAATTTATATGAAGAGCCACGTTCAGATCGCTGTACGAAACGCAGCTTGCATCAAGGGCATCTTTTATCCGCTAAATTCAAACTGAGACACTACCGATGATTGCGCTGCGCGCAACTTTGCCTCCAACATCAGTTACAGTTTGCCCGACCTCCTGCATTGGTCGCGCTGGCAATTGACCCAAATTGCCAGCGCTCGTGAATGTATATCAGCGGCGTGCGTATCGAGAGAACCCAGCGGTGTTGTAGTCATTTCGCCGATGAACTCGAACCACCCCCAACCCCCTAATTTCTCTGATCCGGCCCCGCACAACTGGTGGGGCGCGTTTTCAAAGTCGCTATGTTTGCAAATCGTCAATTTTCCTCACACATGGCTCCGCCGCTCACGTGCGCGGTCAGTGTCTCGCTACTGCCTCCAGCGCCGTCCAGCGCTTCAGGTATATCCGTTCGTAGATGAACACCGCTGAAATCGCGGCACCTGCATATAGAACGATCATAGGATCAGATCCCAATTTCATTGTCGTGAATGCTGCCAGAACAAATCCGTCGAAGGCAATCGCGCAAAGCAGTATGGCCCCATGCGCGCCAATTTCGCGGCGCAAATGCCGAAACACGCCCCAATGCACCAGCATGTCCATTATCAAGTAAAAGAATGCCCCTAGCGACGCGATCCGGCTCAGATCAAAAAACACCGCAAGCGCCGAAGCCAGAACGACCGTGTAAACCAGAGTGTGGCTGCGGATCGGGCCCGACATGCCAAAATGGCTGTGAGGTATCATTTTCATTTCCGTCAGCATAGCGAGCATGCGCGACACCGCAAATACACTCGCCAACACGCCTGACGCGGTGGCGACAGCTGCCAAGACGACTGTCAAGTAAAAGCCAGACTGTCCCAATGCCGGCGATGCGGCTTCGGCAAGTGAGTAATCCTTGGCGGCAACAATTTGATCAATCGACAGATTGGACCCGACCGCAAAAGCGACAAGCAGATATACCACCGTGCAAATGGCAATCGATATCATGATGGTGCGGCCTACATTGCGATGCGGGTCGGTGATTTCTGCACCACTGTTGGTGATAGTTGTGAAGCCTTTGAAGGCCAGGATCGACAGGGCTACAGACGCAATGAACCCGGTCAAATTGAAGTCGCTGTTGGTACTGCTTGCAGCTGCGAACGTGAAGCCGCCCGACCAAAGCGCAACGATACCAAAGAGCGCAATTCCTCCGATCTTGATGACCGCCATGATGATCGACAAAAGACCGACAGACCGGTTGCCCGAAGCATTCACGATAAAGGCAAACAGGATGACTCCGACCGCCAATACAGGCACCAGCGGGCCCCCTGCGATATCAAAGGGTCGCAATACATAGGTTGCAAATGTCCGCGCCACGAGGCTTTCCGAAATGACCATGGACAGTGCCATCAACAATGCCGCCGCTGCGGCGATGGCGCCTGGCCCGTAGGCTTTCTGCAAGATCATCGCTATCCCGCCAGAGGACGGCCAGGCATTCGACATCTTGATGTAACTGTACGCGCTGAAGGACGTCACGATGGCACCAAATACGAAAGACAGGGCAAAATATGGTCCGGCCAATTGCGCAATTTGCCCCGTCAGCGCAAAAATACCCGCGCCGATCATCACGCCGGTTCCCATCCCAACGGCACCGGCCAAACTGATCGAGCCCTTATTTAAAGCGTCATCGCCATGCGCATGTTTCAATGGTATCTCTCTTTCTTCAATGTTGGGGACCCGGGTCAGGGCAGTGCAACCATTTGGTGACCCTCACCTTCGATCTGGAATTCGCCTCGGGCCGTCATCGTCGCCTGATCTATAATCCAGATCTTTGGCTCGGCACGTGACGAAACAAAAAGCGTGCCAGTGTTGGGTATATTCGTCAAATGGTACGGTTCCGGGGATAGGTCTGCATATTGTATTTCACCGTCGGCAAGGGTGATTGCCGCGATCTTGTCTTCACCGCGACCGGCAACAAAAAGCGTTGCTCGGTCATCAGATAGATCCATCGCATGCAGCTCGCCACCAACGGCAAAGCTCCGCAAGACCGTTCCGTCGGACAGTGACAGTTCGATTACCTCGCCAGCGTCTGCGTCCGCCGCATAGAGCACCGCATTGTTCCTGTCGATGACGATATGCTCTGGCCCGCTGCCGGCCACCATGTTGCGTCGCACAATTCCTCGTCCGAGATCAACTTCGCTGATCGTTCCGTTGCCTGTGTTCGACACATAGACTACATCGGGATCGGATCCGAAGGCGGCATAATTTGGCATGTTACCGGTCGGAATATACGCCGTCAGCGTAAATGTCTTCAGATCAATAACCGATATCCCATCGCCCGTGGGGTGGGTTGCGACAGCATAGCGCCCGTCAGGGGAGACAGCGGTGTGATGCACCGCACCCGGAACTTCGATCCGCCGCATAATCTCGCCAGACGTCGTATCCAGAACGCTGAGAATGCTGATACCTGCATCCGAAGGTCCGATCGGTTCATTTTCGGCAGAAGAATGATGGGCAGCATGCTCATCTTCTGACACGCTTTCGGGTTGGGTCAGTTCCGATATTGCCGCGCGGTCGGTCTCGGCATAGCTGCCCGCTACCAAATACGGCACACCTGGCGCGCCCGATAGCCCATGCACCGCCTCAAGTCCTCTGATCGTTTTCACGGTCTCACCGGTTTCAGCATTGACCACAAGCACGGTATTGGCGCTGCCTACGGGCACAAAAACGATAGGCTCTGCTGCCGCGATTGCAACCGAAAGCAACAGCGCAGCTGTTGCGGCGATTTTTAGTTTGAACATCGGGATACTCCCTCTGAAGTGTCTGGTGGTGGATTGCGGACACCGCTTTCATCAGCGTTCAACGCGATGATTTCGGAGCGCCGTTGGTGCATGCAGGCCGCAAAAATTAACATCAGGCCGGATGCGATGGATACCAGAATGAGAGTCATTTTTGTTTCTCCTCATAGGGCGAAACCCCGCGACATGCGCCGGGGGTGACGGATCAGCTTGCGCCGCAGCACCCGCCGGTCTTGGTGCCGGTGTCATGATCAACCCTGACGACGGCAGGCGCGTCTATACTGCGCGCAGCAACATTGGCCTCTTGCGTTTTGGACGAAGACCCGCAACAGCAGCCTTTTTGTGATTTATCGGGCGTTGCACCGAGCGGGATGTTTTTCGACTGCATCTTAGTTTTCTCCATGAAGAAGTGTCTCCTGCAAATATAGACGTCAGAGCCGGACCGACATTACGCAATCACAGGCACCCTCTGAGATTTACCCAGTTCGACGGTGAGCAGCCGCAACCGGACAAGCCATGTTTTGGGCAGATTCCCAACATCTCTGCGAACCGTTCCTTTAGAGCCCGGCGTCCACATCCAAGTCGATTGACTGTCGTGCTCTCGCTGAGCCCCAATCTGCGCGCGACGTCTTCTGATCGTTATCTGTCGAAATCGACACGCCAAACAATGTTGGCCTGATCAGGCGAAAGCGTGGACAAAAGCATGTCGATACAGCGCATATCAGTTCGTTGAGTTCAGGGGCACTTGTCGGATCAAGAGTAATCTGACGTTTCACAAGCTCACTCCTTGGTAGGTGTTTTGGAGTGGCACACATCGACACCCCTGATTAAGCTCTGCCTATTGCCAGGCGGCAGTTTCAGAGATCTTCGACTCGGATCGGTCATTCCACCTCCCAAGCCTTCCAGCCCTCTTGATCAGAAGTCGCGCTGCGGGATTGGGCATCACACCATCGTTGGGACATCAAACTGGCGAGGTATCGACGATGGCCGAACGCCACGAGAGTGATCGCAGTCACAAAACATGAAGCCGCCATCCCCGCAAACCGGGCAGACCTCCGCTATCTTTTCCCTCAACGCTGTTCTCGCGCGATGAACTCGAACTCCCAAAGAGTTGGAGCTCAGCCCGAGGTCAGCTGCTACAGCCGTGCGCGGCTCGTCTCGTAGATCAATCCGAGCCAACAACTCTGCCTGAGAGGGTTGAAGCAGCTTTATCGCCGCCGCAATGCAGGTGCATGCGGGCTCCGAAGTATCGGTGTCCTCCTGCTGGGTCACCTTGGTCTCGATCGCATAGGCCTCTGCGCCGCGATTTCGCGTTGCTTGCCGCCGGTAGTGATCCGTCAAGGTGTGTTTCAGGGTGACGCCGAGCCAAGCATCCAGCCTCTCATCGTCCTCGATTTGTGCATGATGGCGCAGCACTTTTACGCAGAAGTCCTGAAAGACATCCTCGGCATCCTGTGGCCTGCTCAATCTCCGGCGAAGAAAGCCGAGGAACCGATTGCGGGATTCGACGAGTTTTGTCTCAACGGCCCGGCGCGAGACCGTTGTTGCACGGGTGTTTTGTTCAGCAAACATTTTTGCTCCTTTCACATAGTTTTATGCAGCACCGACAACCGGCGCTGGCAGTCAGACCTGTGAAAGGAGTCGTGGCGGATAAAAGAGCAGGTACTTTACCAAAGATGACTTGATGTGTGGATGGGTCGGGCGTTCTGGTGAGCCTACCACGTAGGCCGGTACCAGGCTGCCGCTCGGAAGAATCATTGCTACGCAGCCAGGCCCGTAGTGACAATTCACGTCCGGAACGATTTTCTCCGCGGCATCGCCGATAACCGCTGAGTGGATGACCAATTCGGCGGCCGTCTGCACCGACGGAATGCGATGGTCAATCTCAGGAGCGACAGCTAGAACAGAAAAAAGGAACGCTGCGGTAACCGCGATGACTGTTACCGCGTACAACCGCACTGTCCACTTTGCTATCTTCAATCTGAACATACGCCTTAATTTTTCCAAACTCGACACGTTCCTTTTAGAGCTTCCTCGCACTGTTCGCCTTGACTTGAATCAAGCACCGAGGTCCCACTGGGCGGCGTTTACAGAACCGGGATCGCCCTTCTTTCCGTCTTTGTTCAAAGCGCCGAGCCGAGGTTGGACGAATTGGCACAGAGCGTTAAATTCGCAAAACAACAAAAGGTGCTACATGTCCCGGCCAGTTACATACGCCCGCCAACTACCTCCAGTAACATGTTCAAATCCGTCCCGGACTGATGCAGGTTTGGGTCGTGTCCGCCTTTCGTGACGGAAGTTCGAGCCGTGCGTCAGCACCGAACATTGGTGTGTGCTACAATCCCTCATGTCCGAGAGGATGAACCGGACAGGCAGCGCGATGATGCCAGCCTGGCCGGATCTATCGTCTCCGAACCGAATTTCCGCCAGCGATGATCTTCCGTATCAGCGCAGCGGTGCCTCTGTGCATTTCGACTTCCACGTCAGAGTCGCCAGCGCTCTCGTGTGCTGATGCAGCATCCCCGAGAACTTCGCACTTTGCTCGACGACCCCGACATCAATATCAGCCCGCGAATGCGTACGCTGATATCGGACATGGCAGACGAACTTGATAAACTAAACGTGCGTATTGGCACCTTTGATGCCGAGATCAAGGGATTGACGCAGTCTGATCCGGCGATGAAGAGACTGACGGAAATACCCGGTGTAGGACCGATGACCGCCAGCGCTCTGGTTGCAGCAATCGGCGACGGGCAGGCCTTTGGCAAAGGCCGTGATCGCTCTGCGTGGCTCGGCCTGGTACCGCGTCAGATCAGTACAGGCGGCAAGGTGCCACAGAAAAGACAGCTTTCTGTAGCCTTTTCCGCTTCACCGGAATTCGTTTTGATGGATTCGGGAACTCCCGATAGTTAACAGAACGTTAATAAACTAAATAAATTCAAAGACTTGAAAAAAGATTGGTCCGATTCTATATGTTGAGTATGAATGTGATGTATCGAATCATAGGCAGGAAACTGCTGGTTCTTATCAGGATGGCGATTATCGTGTCGCTAGCCGGTTACTCACTTTCAGTTGCTACTGCGGCTCCGCACAGCGATCCGTATGTCGACAATCAAGTGAGTGCATTCCAGTTGATGGATCAGGTGGACGCACACATGGCGTCAGGCGATAGCCATCGCGTCAGTTTGCAGGTTGACCAAGGTTCGAAGCTTGTGAAGCAGGAATGCTGCAATGACTTCTGCTTTGGCTTTGCTCTCGTGACGTGCTGGAATGACACGAGCGGACCCGTCGTTTCGGCTGCCCGCGAGTTCATAGACGAGCACGGCATTGCCGGCGAAACTCCCGGCCTTCACCGCCCTCCCAAAATTTAAGTAGGAACCGCCCGTTTTGCGGGTCTGATTGTGCACATGTGAGCATTGTCCGCTCCTAGCGGTGCTGACATCTCCTACTCGGATCACATCTTGAAATTCACATTTCTGATGGCCGTAGTGCCGCTCATTGCGAGCGGATGCACAGCCGCATTGCCTTTTGTCGTCAGCGGTTAGGGCAAACGCCTGGACTGTATCAGAAGACCGATGCGACGACGCACATTTCACCCATGTCACACCCAAGCCGTGAACGCACGGTTGATCTACCTCCCAAGAAAAAAAGGACCAAACAATGAAGACTGTAACCCTCGCACTCCTCGTCGCCGCCCTGGCCTCTCCGGCCCTCGCTTCAGGCTCTCATTCGGACGGCCATGCCGAAGCCATGGCCATTGGTGAGCCTGGCAAGAAGGCAAAAGCCACCCAGACGATCCGGGTCTCCATGAAAGAGACCGAAGACGGCCAAATGGTTTTCTCCCCCAACGACTTTAAAGTCCGCAAGGGGCAAACCGTAGTCTTCGCCATCAAGAATACAGGCGAACTGGAGCACGAATTCGTGCTCGACCAAGAAGACAAGGTCATGGAGCACAAAGCCATGATGGCAAAATTTCCGGAGATGGAACATGACGATCCCAATGCCATCCGGCTGGCACCGGGCAAGACCGGCGAGATCGTCTGGAAGTTCACAAATGACGGCGCCTTCAAGATCGCCTGTCTCATTCCGGGCCATTATGAATCCGGAATGCATGGCAACGTCATTGTAGCCAAAAAGTAACACCCGGAACAAAAGCACCCTAACAAACGCAACATCCCAAAGGAAAACAGACATGAAAACAATTCTCAAGATCGCTTCCGCCACCATCCTCACTTTCGGCCTCGCCTCGGGCGCATTGGCAGTCGAATACACGAAGGGCGTGGTCAAGAAGGTCGACGCCAAGGCCAAGAAGGTCACGCTCATCCATGAAGAACTGAAAAACCTCGACATGCCGGCCATGACAATGGTGTTCCGTATCAAGGACGACACTTTGCTGGCCAAACTGAAGCAAGGTGCAAACGTCGAATTCGTTGCCGACCGGGTCGAGGGCAAGCTGACGGTCGTCGAACTGAAATAGGGTGCATCTGAGCGGCCCAACCTCGAACGTGGGCCGCTCATGACATCGATGCACTCCCTGCCGATCTAAGACTCATGCTGCGGCCAATCAGGACTGAAAGTGTGGAGCCGCCCCTGTGGTCGACTTCCCGACTTTCAGTCACTGGCGGAGCCGTGTCCGGCCAGCCGGACATGAGTAACAAGATACCCCATCCAACCAACGTCCTTGAAAGGACCATCCCATGACAAAACACCTCGTCGCTCTCGGCCTGACACTCGCAACCACCACCGGCGCATTTGCCCAGTCCTCAGCGCTCGACGCCTATCAGGCTCCTGCCAGCCATGGCTCCGGCAACTACGTTGTTGGTGTCAGCAATGACCTGGTCAGCTACGACCGCGCCGGAAATGACGGCTCACCGAGCTTCGCAGCACCGCAGGGTGGCATCGACTACACATCCACTAGCTCCGTCGGCGACGTGTCAAATGATCAGGTTATCTACGACCGCGCCGACAATGAAGGCTCGCCGACTTTCGCTCGCTAAGACCACACCCAAAGCGGGGCCGGCTTTCTCCCGGCCGGCCCCGTTCAGCTTCCCAACCTCATCACATTCAATCCGTTTCAAGGAACACGACCATGAACAAGATTTTTATCGCTCTCAGCCTGACACTCGCAACCACCACCGGCGCATTTGCCCAGTCCTCAGCGCTCGACGCCTATCAGGCTCCTGCCAGCCATGGCTCCGGCAACTACGTTGTTGGTGTCAGCAATGACCTGGTCAGCTACGACCGCGCCGGAAATGACGGCTCACCGAGCTTCGCAGCGCCGCAGGGTGGCATTGACCACACAGCCACCGGTTCTATCGGTGGCGTGTCAAGTGATCAGGTTATCTACGACCGCGCCGACAATGAAGGCTCGCCGACTTTCGCTCGCTAAGACCACACCCAAAGCGGGGCCGGCTTTCTCCCGGCCGGTCCCGCTCAGACTCCCAACTTCATCACATTCACTTCGTTTCAAGGAACACGACCATGAACAAGATTTTTATCGCTCTCGGCCTGACACTCGCAACCATCACCGGCGCATTTGCCCAGTCTTCAGCGCTCGACGCCTATCAGGCTCCTGCCAGCCATGGCTCCGGCAACTACGTTGTTGGTGTCAGCAATGATCTGGTCAGCTACGACCGCGCCGGAAATGACGGCTCACCGAACTTCGCAGCACCGCAGGGTGATATCGACTACACATCCACCAGCTCCATTGGCCACTCTGTAGCATTTGAGCAAACCTTTGCCATCTCGCCGCGCGCGCTTTAGCACTCAGTTGCGATTCATTCCTCTTGCAGGGGTGCACATGCCGTGCGCCCCTGCTTTGTATTAGTTCCAATGAGCGGACTGCGTATAGGTTGTTGTCAGTCCCATCGGACTGATTTTAGTGAAGCCGCCCCGACGAAAAAGGTTCGCCGACTGAATACAGAAACAACGAAATGCCGCCGAACCAAACCCGCATCAACAATTTATGACCGCTCATGACATTGGCGACATGCAAACGGCTAGCCAAAGGTCGTGCTTCCAGTCAATACCGGCAGAAAGTGCTGAGTTTATATTGTAGTTGGTTTCGCTGACTTTGACCAATGCTGGGGCGTTACACCTTATGCTAGCCGAATGTCTTGACCAATCTATGTACAGAGAGTTTCCGGTGGAGTCTTTTTCCACCACAGAAATCACCACATCAACATCAAAATCGCCGTCGCTGGCAACACCGCTGCTCACAAGGTTCAGGTTGACAGTTCTTAGTCCCTCGGCGCTCGCGGTATAAAATATGTGATTTTCGTTCGCATTGGCCGGAAGCACGAGACAAGAGAACAGGATTGTCGTAAAAAAAATCTGACGCATAACAACCTCCCGTGGATTACACGAAAGGATCATTTTAGCACAGCGGGACATGGGGGGCGAATCTTAGGATACGTTCCCGCTTTACCGGGTCTCTTCGGTGAAATTCAAACGGATTTTTTGAAGATCAGAGAGAGTGTATTGCCCGCGACCCCCTAATTGGTTCGTTCATTGTTAGAGGTCCTTCGCCCCAGCGTTGCGGTTTGCCGTGCTCATGGAGGATTTTCATAACTTATTGATCGAGCCATTCCTAACGAAGTCTGTGACTGTTGCGCCGAAGCTGACATTTAGCTGCAGTTTGCCGGCTGAATGACGCATCGATAATACTCGACTTGGGGCCTGTTCCCTAAAGTGTCGCGCCAAAATGTGTTCGTTTGAGCGGTAGCGCACGTGCATCAATTCAAAGCGCTGCAGCGACCTTGGTGCATCCGATTGAATGGGCGGCGCAGTTCTGCAGATCCTGATCTTAACTTCACTACTGCAGAGCCCGTGGCCGACAATGATCAACGGAGGAATACGTGACCCGGACATATCGCGGGTTTATTGTCAGAAGGAGTCCGCCAAAATCCGCAACAAATTTTTGTGAATGATTCACCTATTGTTTTGGCCGCAATGATGTGGCATCTCTCCTCCATATGAAGATGCCGAACCGCCAAAGATCCCGTCACGGGCGCTTGCTTCTGGTGTTGATGTTTGTTTTTACAAGCATCGTACCTGGGTCTTTGCATGCTTTCGCCATGGCTGGGGCTCAGGCAGGCAGCGGCGGTGGACACCATGCAATGATGGGTCACGTGTCTGGCGATCATCCCGCGGTCGCTCACCATCAATCCCAGGACGTGTCCGCTGATGTCGCGCAAGATCCGATCCCCGCGGATTCGGACACCGTCATAGACCGTTGCTGTCCCGCGACTTGTTTTGTTGCCCTTTGCAGCTTTGATGTCGTGACTGCGGATCGCTTCGTACCCGAGAGTTTTCAGGTCGAATCCACGGCTGAATTCATTGTCGTTGTCTTGGCGCTGCCCGAGCGGCCGCCGCGAGCCTGAAGTGTGACCTGATCCGTCCAAGGGTCATCGACGCCGGAACTGACCGGCCATTCACACTCTCTATCGCAGTAGGACAATCATGTTTCGTTATCTCTTGGCGGCTGCCATGCCGCTGGCGCTCGCCGGCTGTACGGCGGCGAACAGGCCTGCCGACGTCTTTTCGGTCAATTCCCCGGTCGAGTCAGACCTGGGTATTCGCAGTACTCATCATCATACGGTCCTGAACGGATATACGCATCGTGTTCCGGTAGATCCGAAACCATGGCGTCAGCAAAATGACGACCGGGCGCCCGGCGCGGGAGCCGGATCATGAACGCGCGGGGAGTGTTCAAAGCACGCCTTGTTCTGCCACTTGCGGCAATCGCTCTCTCGGGATGCGTAACCGATCAGGATTTGGCTGGATATTCGGCAAAGGATGCCGGATTCGGGGTCGTTTCGGCCGCCGTTTCAATCGGCACCAAAGGCAAGGACACCGTCTGGATCCAGAATCAGCAGCAGGCCAAAGCTGTTTCCGAGCGCGTCCAGGGTCTGGTTCACAAGAAGACCATAAATGCAGACACTGCGGTGCAGGTGGCGCTGATCAACAATCGCGGACTTCAGGCAGCCTATGCCGACATTGGCATGAATGCGGCTGAAGCCTGGCAGCAGGGCATGCTCGAAAATCCGACGGTCTCCATCGGCCTGCTCGGTATTGGCGCTCCGGAACTGGGAGCGCTCAGGGCGATCGAAGGCATGATCGCAACCAATATCCTGGCGCTGGCAACCCGCAAGGCGCGGGTCGATATCGCCGACACCCGTTTCAGGCAGGCACAGATGCGGGCGGTCGACGCAACTTTGAAGGTCGCCAATGACACGCGCCGGGCCTGGATCAATTCGGTCTCGGCGTTCGAGACGGTCGCCTATCTCAATCAGGCCAAGGTCGCTGCCGATGCGGCATCGGAACTGGCACAAAAACTGGGTGAAAGCGGCGCCATGGGCAAAGGCGGCCAGGCGCGTGAACACGCGTTTTATGCCGAGCTGACCGGACAAATAGCCGAAGCGCGGCTGGCGTCACGGCTGGCGAAAGAAGAGCTGACCCGGCTGATGGGCCTGTGGGGCAGCGAGGTTGATTACTTCGTCCCTAACCGCTTGCCGCGGCTTCCAAGTGGCGTCATCAAGCGCAACCGCATCGAGCAGGAAGCACTTGAAAACCGGGTCGATCTTCGCGTTGCGAAACTCGAACTGGAAGCTGTCGCCAAAAGCTATGGCCTGACCGAGGCCACGCGCTTTGTCACCGATCTGGAGATCATCTCCGGTGTTGAGGCCGAGCGGGAAATCGAGACTGAATACGAGATTGCCGGTGGCAATCTGGAGGAGACCAAAACCCGGAAAACGGTTGTTACTCCACAACTCGAACTGGAGTTCGTGATTCCGATCTTCGACAGTGGCAAAGCCCGTCTGCGCAAGGCCGAGCTCGCTTACATGCAGGCGGCCAATCAGCTTGCGGAAAAGGCCGTCAATATTCGGTCCGAGGCGCGTTCTGGCTACACAGCCTATAGCGCGACCCATGAGATCGCGCGGCACTACCTCAACGCCGTTGTGCCGCTGCGCACCACGATCGAGGCGGAATCCCTGCTGACTTATAACGGCATGATTTCCAACACTTTCGAGCTTCTTGCCGACACCCGCGCCAAGATTGGAACCCTGATGTTGGCGATCAACGCCAAGCGTGAGTTCTGGCTGGCCGATGTCAATCTGTCCGCTGCGATCTATGGCGGCGGAACCGGTGCGGGCAGCTCAGCTGCTGCACCATCCGTTGGCGATGCTGGCGGCGGCGGCCACTAACTTTCCGGAAAGGAAAAGACCATGATGAACAGACGTCAATTACTCGGCGCAAGCGCTGCCGGTGCGGCCCTTGTTTCCTCGACCGCCTGGTCGAAAACGACCAATATGGGGCTGCCAGACGCAGCCCTGATGGAGAGCCCGCTGACCCAGGCGCCGCTGATGCCGTCGACCGGACCGGACTACAATCCGGTGGTGACGCTCAACGGCTGGACCCTGCCGTTCCGGATGAACAACGGGGTCAAGGAGTTTCATCTGATCGCCGAGCCCGTGGAGCGTGAACTGGCCGAAGGCATGACCGCCTATCTGTGGGGATACAACGGGCAATCCACCGGTCCAACCATTGAGGCCGTGGAAGGCGACCGGGTCCGGATCTATGTCACCAACAAACTGCCCGAGCATACAACGGTGCATTGGCACGGCTTGATCCTTCCGTCGGGCATGGATGGCGTCGCTGGCTTGTCCCATCCAGCTATTCCATCTGGCAAAACCTACATCTACGAATTCGATCTGGTGAAATCTGGGACCTTTATGTACCATCCCCACGGCGACGAAATGGTGCAGATGGCGATGGGAATGATGGGCTTTTTCATCGTTCACCCGAAGGATCCGGCCTTCATGCCGGTCGACCGTGATTTTCTGATCATGCTCAACGCCTTCGACATCGATCCCGGCTCCTATGTGCCAAAAATCATGACCATGAACGATTTCAATCTGTGGACATGGAACAGCCGCATTTTTCCGGATATTGACCCACTGGTGGTGTCAATGAACGACCGGGTTCGCGTGCGCGTCGGCAATCTGACCATGACCAATCACCCGATCCATATGCATGGCTATGATTTCGAGGTAACCGGCACCGATGGCGGCTGGGTCCGGCCCGAAGCGCGCTGGCCGGAAGTGTCGATCGACATTCCGGTGGGCGCGATGCGGGCCTATGAATTCGATGCCAAGCATCTCGGAGACTGGGCCATCCATTGCCACAAGTCGCATCACACCATGAACGCCATGGGACATGACGTGCCGACCTTCATCGGCGTCGACAAGTCCAAGGTCACCAAGAAGATCCGGATCGTGCAGCCCGAATACATGCCGATGGGAACCGCCGGCATGGCCGATATGGCGGAAATGTCGATGGAACTGCCCGACAACACGATTCCGATGATGGCCGGCTGGGGGCCTTACGGACCGCTGGAAATGGGCGGCATGTTCTCGGTCGTCAAGGTCCGCGAAGGTATCTCCGCCGGCGATTACAGCGATCCGGGCTGGTACGAAAACCCTCCCGGAACCCAGGCCTATGAGTGGACCGGCGAACTCCCGGAGTTCGCCAAGGCCGCAGACGCGTCAACAACCATCACCCCGAAGCCGCATGGCGGCAAAACCTGACCACACCCTGACCAACCAACCAAAAGGAAAATCAATGAACCTAATTACAGGTAGCACTTTAGCCCTCATCCTGCTCAGCACGCCCGCGCTTGCGGCAGGCACTCACGGCGGCGGACATCACGATGAAATGGATGCGGGCAAGCCCGGCAAGGCGTCCGCTGTCAGCCGGACGGTTGAAATCTCCATGTCTGAAACTGACGATGGGCAGATGCTCTTTGAGCCAGCCTCGCTGCAGATAGCGGAAGGCGAGACGATCCGGTTCAAGATTCAGAATGCCGGTGAACTCGAGCACGAATTCGTCCTCGACAGCCATGGCAAGAATATGGAGCACAAGGCGATCATGGCGAAGTTTCCAGAGATGGAACACGATGATCCGAATTCGATCCGGCTGATCGAAGGAACCAGCGGCGAGATCATCTGGACGTTCTCCAAGGCCGGAACGTTCGAGTTCGCCTGTCTCATTCCCGGTCATTACGAATCGGGCATGAAGGGTGACGTCACTGTCGCCAGCAAATGAAACTGAAAACATCTCCCACTACACTGAAAGGTATTCCCATGCGCAAATTCGCAACTCTCGCTCTTGCTTCGATGATCGCCGTGACCGGCGCCACTGCGGCGCTGGCAACAGAATACACCAAGGGTGTCGTCAAAAAAGTTGATCTCAAGGCTGGCAAGGTCACGATCATTCACGAGGAACTCGTCAATCTCGAAATGCCGGCCATGACCATGGTGTTCAAAACCATGGACACAGCCATGCTTGAAAAAATGAAAGAGGGTGAGAACATCGAGTTCGTCGCAGACCGGGTGAAGGGCAAGCTCACGGTTACCGAGCTGAAGTAAAGCGCGCAAAATATGGTGGCGGGAGGCTCACGGTTCCCGCCACCTTGTATTTGATTAATTCCCGCACGCCTGTTACTGGCCAACAGTCGGCGTTTGTCGGCGCATGAACCACAATACAGTCATCGGAATGAAGATCCATTGTAGCAGCGGGCTCAGCCCTGTGCCGAAGGGCGGCACCAGCGGCATCAGATCGGAATAGGTCCAGCGTTCGGATATGCTGGTGTAGTAGTACTCAAACCCGACCGTCAGCGCGATCCCTACCCCGAGGAACAAGATCGTCTGCCACGCCTTGGGCGCCTCATACCAGAAGCGGGTGCGTGCGGCAGCGCTGGTGATCCAGAATGCTGTCAGCGCAAATCCGACATCGCCAAACGTTGCCGATGAACACAGCTTGATGCCATCCCAATGGTTGAGTTCGATCATGCCCGCATAGGTCGGTGCCTGCCAGAACTCCCAGACGAAGTGCAGCAAAAAGGAAAACACGATCAAGGCGAATTCTGGAAGACGGGTCATAGGATCACCTTGGGGTGCGGGACATTGAGAACGGAGACTGGATCGATCCAGCACACTAGAGGTTCCATCGCGGGCAAGGTCGAAAAATTGCTGATAACCAATATGCCATGGTCGACGAGAGTTGCCAGAAAAGTATTAGATGTTGTTTTCATGTTCAAATTTGTCCAAATAGTTCCGGGCATTCGCGAGCGCATTTGTTGGCCAGGATAATGTAGACAAGATGCAGTGTAGCCAACCCCGCCAGAAGGCAGAAGAACGAGATGTAAGCGAATTGCAGGAACGCGAAGTTGACAACAACAACCGCTACCAACGTTAGCGCAAAGTGGCGCACATGTTTGTAGTACGACAGAGCCGGTGGCAAAATGATCAGGGTCACGTATATCATATTGGTCAGCCAGCGAGGCATCATGAAATCGAGCCACATCGATTTTTCATAGGCCAGCGACTGATTGTTGATCTCCACCACCACCATTGAGCTGTTCAATCCGTGTGGGATATAAAGGAGCAACCCGAAGACCAGCCCGATCAACGCGAGAACCAAGAACAGGCGCTTGCGTGGCCGTGTTGCATAGATCAACGTCAACTGGGAACGCGCCCTTCCCGAGACGAAATTCAGGCGGTGCGTTCAAAACTTGGGCGGCCAAGTCCGGTCATCCGGTTGAGAACCCGGACGCCAATCTTGGCTTCTGTTTTCTGATTTTCGAAGTTGCGCGCCTTTAGCTTGGGTCCGATAACGGCTTTCCAGCGGCCCATGAGAGTTTCACCTCGGCTGCGTTGATTGTAGCCAGTGGCTTTCTGCCAGGCCATCCGCCCGCGGGCTGCGATCTCGGCGATATGGCAGTCACGTGCCGTCGGATCTTTGGCCGCATTGGGGCTCAGTATTGCGGTTTTGGGAGGTGGGATCGTGACATCGATCGCCGATCCGAACCGAGCGGCTAGCAAATCAGATGTTGGTTCTCCGTCGTAAGCTCCATCTGCGAGGAACATATCAACCGGGCCGTCGACTTGATCCAACAGATCTGGCAGCGCCGTCGGATCGCCGACGTCATCCTTGGTTAGGTCCGCGCATACAATCTCACCGCTGACAAGATCAAGACCGAGGTGGAGCTTGCGCCAAGAGCGCCGTTTGCGCTTTGTATTATGCTTTTGCTCAAGCCATTCGCCCTCGCCGAAGACCTTCAGGCCGGTACTATCCACCACCAGATGGACCGGATCGGATCGGTCGGTTTTACGCGTCGCAGGCAAAGTCAGTCCCTTGCCCCGGCGCGAGAGCGTGGAGAAATCTGGCACCGCGATCTCGACACCAAGCAAGGTCGCAATACTACCCATGAAGCCTTGTGTCTGGCGCAACGGTTGCTTGAAGACAGCGCTCAGGGTCAGGCAGATCTTGATCGCCAGGTCTGAATATGTCCGCTGACCACCCCGCGTCGCCCGGCGCGGTGCCCGCCACAAACCAAGCGCCTCTTCGCTGACCCAGACCGTCAAATCCCCGCGGCGCCGAAGGCTTTCGTTGTAACTCGCCCAGTTGGACACACGATACTTTTGCTTCGGAATTTTACCTCGGCGGTTAGCATTGAATTTGTGCGGCATGCTCAGCATCCTGAATGGGAAGGAGTAACCTCAGTATCAGGCTGAGAACGATCCCTGCAACAGAGCCGAAGTCTGGCACATCGCCGGGGCGGCAGCCGGGTTCGGGCACGCGAAGGCTCAGAGGTTTTGTATCGGTCATGGCTGCTCCTGGCTGAGTTGCAGACGCGCCGGGCCGGCCGGCGTCAGTGCATGATGGGGATCAAATGCAGCGAAATTGCCGTGGTTCCGGTGCTCGCCCGTGGCGGGGCGAAGCGGACCGGTGCCGAGGCGGCGACGCATCGGCGCGAAAGCAAGAAAGCGGGGCGCGGACAGGTCGGTCCGGAACAGGCAATCAAGATCCACCGGCGCCTCCTCCAAAGCGATTTCGGGCGGAATTCGGCGGTCAGTGACCGGGGTATCCGCGATCTCCGATCATACGACCGGAATGCGAGAAATGTCCTGCCGATTTTGTTTCAAAAATCCACGAATGCAGATAAAGCAACTGCCAGAAGTAAAAACTCAAGAAGGATCATCTTCATGGCCAAAGCTCTCGACGCCATCGACCGGCGCATACTCAAGGCACTGGTGGGCAATGGCCGGCTGTCCAATGCCGAGCTTGCCAAAGAGGTCGGCCTGTCGGCCAGTCCCTGCTGGCAGCGGGTGCGGCGGATGGAGGAGGAGGGCATCATTAGCGGTTACACGGCGCTGCTCGACCACCAGGCGCTCGGCGTCGGCGAGACGGTCATGGTCGAGGTGCAACTGGAGCACCATGACGCGGATTCGCTGGAGGTGTTCACCGAGGCGATGGCGAAGATCCCGGAGGTGCTGGAGATCTACCTGATGGCCGGCGATTTCGATTATTTCGTCAAGATCGCCGTCAGCGGCACGCAAGGGGTGGAGGAGTTCCTGCGCGAAAAGCTGTTCAAGGTAACGGGGTTGAGGCACTCGAAATCGAACTTCGCGCTGCGCTGCGTCAAGCAGGTTGCGGCCTATGTGCCAGGGTAGAGGGTGGTCAGTTTGACGCGACGAAATGGCGAGGTGGCTGGTTTCGCAAGCTGAACGAATGACCGAAATGGGGCCGTAAGCGGTCTGCCCGCTTTGAGGGCCTGACCTGCGATAGCTACCGTTCAGCAGTAAATCGGCCAAAGGTAGGAGGCGACCCTGAGCCGCTTTCCGCTGGCCTGAATCCAGCGCCCGAAGCGGCCGGTTGTGTCCAGCCGAGGCACTTGAAGTGGTCTCGTAGCAGACGGCGCAACTGGAGTGTCGGCACATGGGGCGATTTCAGCGCAGAAGAGTCTGCCGCAGTGTCGGTCAACCGGTTCTGGGGCCTTGCGCGCCAGAGCTTGTAGAGTGAGATTCGTGCGGCCTGCCGCATGCGCCAAGCAGAGCATTTATGCCACCTCACCCCAACCACTGAAAATTTGCGCAAGGCCCCAGCGCGTCAGTGAATGGCGCGCTGGTAGACCAGTGTATCCATGAGCGCACTGAAGGACTAAAGGCGGTCTGTGCTGAATTTCCAGACGTGTACGAACGGTGTTTTAAAGCTCCTGCCCGTGCGCGCACGGGCATTCCTCGCTCAACAGACAGAAGCTGCGATCGACGTCGCCAGTCTTAACCGAATGCTCGCCTGCGGACGCCCGAAATCCGTTCGTTGCCGAGCCTCGGCGGGAGCAACCAAATAAGCCAGCCCATCAAAGACCAAATTCCGTACATTTGTTGATCCCCGCACCAACGCTGAGTTTAGTCTGTCAGTTTCAAATCCGCACCCATTCTGGCGGAGAGACGGGCAGCCATGCGTTGCACATTTGCGATAATCTGACTTGTCTGATCATCTGATAGCTGTTCAGATGGTAGGCTAACTGCGATTCCTGCTATTGGACGGTTGCGGGAATCAAGCACAGACGCGCCATAACAAATAATGCCTTCAGCGACTTGTTGATTGTCGCAAGAATAGCCGACATCCCTGATTGTGGACAGCTCACTCAGAAGGGCATCGATTGCCTGGACGCTGTGCGGGGTGCGTGGTTCAGGCATCCCATCCGAAAGCAGCCGTCGGACTTCAAAGTCGCTCATTCTGCTTAGGAAAGCTTTGCCGGTTGCGGTGAACGGTGCAGGAAGGCGCATTCCGGCCCGAAACTCAATCATCGAGTGGCTGACGATGGAGTTGCGCGCTGCAATGTAAACCACTTCGGCTCCTTCGAGCACAGATAGGGTGATGGTGGCACCGGGCATTTCACTTTCCTGGTCCCAAAGTGCAGCAAATTCCGTGGCCACGTCGGATTGCTGGGTAAAGGCATTCGACCAGCGCATGACATGGGGTCCGAGCTGGAAGGTCTGGTCGGGACGGCGAATCAGCAGCTCAAGCTGAACCAGCGTGCTGCACAACGTATGGGCGCTGCTTTTTGCAATGCCGATCTCGCGAGCAATTTCAGACAGATTCGGATAATTCTTTGAACGTGCAATCAAATCAAGGATTCGTGTTCCGCGTTCAAGCGCTGGTACCAATGCGGACTTTGTCTCTTCCTGCTTCATGAAAATTTCCAGCTTCGGATTCATATCTTTCTTGACAATCATTTAGCCCAATGACTATCGTTCTGTCTACAGAAACGTGTTCAGCATATTGAACATCGACCAGTTGGAAGGTCGACCAATTTCTGAAGTATTGATCCGCGGATGACAATTTTTGTTCGCGGCGGTCGCGGTGGAGCGGCAGGGAGAGAAATGTATGGTGATGAGCGTTAGAGACTGGGCCGCCAGGTTCAGCGAAGCGTCGGATCGCGATCAGACAATCGGCGCAATGGCCAAATATTTCACATGTACTTATCTCTGGGACATGGGGACAGCCAAGGTCATCGTCGAAATGATCGATGGCAAGGTCTATCGCATCAATGTCGATCCAGCGCCGATGGACGCCTATGACTTTGCACTGCGCGCCAGCCCCCAGACATGGCGGGAATTTGCAAGGCCAATTCCAGCGCCGATGTTTCACGGCATTTGGTCGGCAAGCTTTCGGCGCGATCTGAAGATCGAGGGTAACACCCTGGCCCTAATGCAGAACCTCCGCAACTTCACGGTCCAGTTCGAATTGCTGCGCAAAGTTGGCGTACCGGTATGAGTCTGGCGCTGATCCCGTTTTCGGCACCCACATTTTGAAAATTCATGGAGACCAGTATGGCCAAGCACTCACCGGTAGTCGGTCGGTATGTCACCATCGAGGTCGATGGCTACGAGTACAAGGTGTTCTATCTGCGCAATGGTAGCGGCGTTCCGCTGGTCTGCCAACACACCGCAGGCTGTCACAATCACCAATGGCGCGGATTGCTTGAAGACCCCGATGTAACCGCGAACTACGATGTCATTGCCTATGATCTGGCTCGCCATGGCAAGTCCGACCCGCCGACTAACCGTGAATGGTGGAAGGAGGAGTACCTCCTGACCGCCGAACACTTCATGAATTTCATCAATGCCTTTTGCGAGGCTCTCGAACTGGATCGCCCGATTTTCATGGGGTCTTCCTTCGGAGGCAATGTGGCGCTGCAACTGGCGCTACATCATCCCGACAAGTATCGCGCCGTGATCCCGGTCGAGGCCGCCGAACATGCGCCAGGCTTCTTTCTGGATTTGTGGCGGCATCCGCATGCCAACGCTGCGCAGGTTTGCGCATCAGGCGTGTGGGATCTGATGGCGCCGCAAAGCCCGGAACAGGATCGCTGGCAGACCTGGCACTATTACACGCAAGGCGCCGAAGTGTTCAAAGGCGATCTGCATTTCTATTCCATTGACCACGACATGCGCGGCCAGTTGGGAAACATCGATACCCGCCGCTGCCCAGTGATCATGATGACCGGGACCTACGATTATCTCACGCCGCCTGACGCCACGGAGAATACCGCCCGGCAGATTCCCGGCGGCATCTATATCGAGATGGAAGACATCGGACATTTCCCGATGTCGGAAAACTATCCGCTTTTCGCCGTCTACCTCAAGGAAGCGCTTCGCATCATTGAATCAAAGTCCTGATCAGTCGCGCCGTTGCGACTGATTGCCGGGAAGACCGCAAATCAAGGGTTAGCTTTATGAAGATCGTAGAATTCGATGATAAAGGTCAGCGGGTGGAAGTCGAGAATGCCGCGGCATCGTCGAAATCGAGCGCGAGCAGTCTTGCGCCGCGGCCTGACTTCAGCCACCGGGCACCTGATCCCGGCCGCCGCACGCGCAAATCCTCTGGTATCGAGTTGCACATGTTCCAGACCGGAACCCTGCAAACCAAAGTCAAATACATCAAGATGAACCAAGGCGAGAGTGATTTCGAAATCCCTGTGCCGTGGTTCCTTATCAAGCATCCCATGGGCAACGTAGTGATTGATGGCGGCAATGCCGTTGAAGCCGCCATCGACAAGCGTGGCCATTGGGGCGCGGTCGTCGATGCCTATAACCCGGTTATGAACATCGCCGACAATTGCGTTGACCAGTGCCGCCTCGTCGGGGTCGAGCCGAGCAATGTCCGTTACGTGCTGCAGTCGCATCTCCATCTTGATCACACTGGCGCAATCGGCCGGTTTCCCAGGGCGCAATATATCGTCCAGCGGAGTGAATATGACTATGCGTTCAAGCCGCAATGGTTCGCGGCCGGCGCCTATATCCGGGCTGATTTTGATCGCCCGGGCCTGGACTGGAAATTTCTCGGTGGCGAATACACCGACAATTTCGACCTTTACGGCGACGGCGTCATTCGCATGATTTTCACACCCGGTCACTCGACCGGACACATGTCATTCCTGATTACTTTGCCCAACACCGGACCTGTGCTCCTGACCATTGATGCGGCCTATACGCTGGATCACTGGAACAACAAGGCATTGCCCGGCCTGGTCGTTTCTTCGAGTGATGCGGCAAAATCGGTCGCCAAGCTTCGGCGCATTGCCGAGGACACCGGCGCGATGGTGGTGACCGGTCATGATCCGGACAATTGGGAAACCTTTCAGAAGGCTCCCTATGATTTTTACGACTGATCCGCCAACGCGGCAAATTGCGTCTGGGAGGTCGGTTAAAACGGGCGGGAGGGGTTTTGCAAAGCAAAATCAATAGCTTGTTCGGAAGAAATCCACCGCAGGATATTCCTGAGGAGGTGAATGCCTGTAAATGAGGATAGAGGAGACGCAGTTCATGAAAAAGCTTAGCAAATTTGCCCTTGCGGCAGGATTTTTGGCGCTCGGTGCCATCAATGTGCATGCCGAAGGTATCGATGAAATCAACCCGGACGTTGCAGCCCGGCTTTACAATCCGGACATGCTTGATCCGGCTCAGCCGATTGGCCCGAGCGCCTGGCGCGATTTTGTGGCGAAGAACCCGCCACCATGGAAGATCGGTTACGCCAGCTCCTATGCCGGCAATACCTGGCGCGCCGGTGCAATGAACGAGCTTCAGAACGTCATCATTCCCGAGTGGAAAGAGCTCGGCCTGCTTGATGAGGTTATCATCACCCAGTCCAACCTGAATGACTCGACCCAGATCCAGCAGATGCGCCAGCTGGTCGACCAGGGCGTGGACGCCATCATCGTCTGTTGCTCGAACCCGACTGCTCTGAACCAGACCGTCCAATATGCGGCTGACAAAGGGGTGCCGGTATTCTCGCTGACGGGCTACCTGACTTCGCCATATGCGATCAACTCGTCGGTCAACTACCAGGTTGCCGGCTTCGAGATCGGCAAGAACATGGCTGAGCAGATCGGCGGCGAAGGCAATGTGCTGGTTGTCGAAGGCATTCCCGGAACATCGGGTTCTGACAGTCAGGACCGTGGCGTCAAGGCAGGTCTTGCTTCCGCACCCGGCGTCAAGGTCGTTGGTTCGGTTGCAGGCATGTGGACCGACCAGGTTGCACAGGGGGAAGTCCAGAAATGGCTCGCCACCCACCCGGGCAAGCTCGATGGCATCGTGGTCCAGTCGGCAGCTGAAATGGGCGTTCTGCGCGCTGTGCAGCAGTCGGGTCGTGGCGATGTGCCAGTGGCCATCGGTGGTGAATTGGGAGCGCTGTGCTACTGGCGCAATAACCCCGACTACATCACCGCTTCCTACCAGGTCTGGCCGCCAGCTGATGAAATGCAGCTGATCTGGAACATCATGATGCGTACGCTTCAGGGCCAGGGTCCGAAGATCCAATCGGTTCTGGTTGATCCGATCAAGATGACCCATGAAGACCTGACCAAGGTGATGAATGAAGATTGCAGCGTTGATTCACCCGACTGGCTTGCTGTCGGTGCCGATCGTTGGGGTGGTTCATCCGACTATCTGGATGATTTCTTCCTGAAGCCTGCAGACCCGAAAAAATACACCGCCAAGTAGGCGAACCAGCGGGGCCATCCTGGTGATGGCCCCTCGATTTTCCAACCAGTTTTTGCCGGAACAATGATGCCCCCTCACCCCACTGACATCACACCAGCTGCACCGGGTCGCGAGACCATCGTCGTGCGCAATGTGAAGAAGTATTTCGGACCGACGCGTGCGCTCGATGGCGCAAGCTTCTCGGCCCGTGCGGGTGAGATACATGCGGTGGTGGGCGGAAATGGCTGCGGCAAGAGCACGATGGCCAAGGTGGTTTCCGGCATTCTGCCAATTGACAGCGGATCGGTTTCCATCCTGGGGGAGACCCCGTCGACGCCGGCCGAGAGCCGGGCTCTGGGCATTTCAACGGTCTACCAGGAAGTGCTGGTCGCTGACGAAAGTTCGGTCGTCGACAACATCTTCATGGGAGCGGACTCGCTGTTCACCAAGAAGATGTCGCAAGACCACAAGGTTCGCCGTGCGGCTGACCTGATGCGCGAACTTTCAGGCGAGGCGGTCGATCCTTTCGCACTGGTGGGAACACTCCCGCTGGGTCTCAAACAATGGATCACCATTGCCCGGGCGCTTTTGAGCGAGCCGAAGATCCTCATTCTGGATGAAAGCTCCGCCGCACTGGATTTTGACAGCACAGAGCGCTTGTTTGCCAAAATGCGTGCTCTGCGCGACGGCGGCACGACAGTACTTATCGTCACCCACAGGATTGCCGAGCTGATCCGGATATCTGATCGCGCCACTGTCTTGCGCGACGGACGCGATGTCGGCGTGCTGGAAAAGCACGAGATCACCGAGAAGAACCTGCTCGCACTGATGACAGGCGAAGATCAGGGCGACGCTCATCACGCGCATCAGGCTCCGCAACCGCAAGACAATACCATTGCGCTCCACGCCGAAAATTTGGCGATCTGGCCCGAGGGGCGGCAATTCGATTTTGAATTGCGCCGGGGTGAGATTGTCGGTGTCGCCGGTCTTGATGGACAGGGGCAGGATGGCTTTGTCCGCGTACTCGCGGGTATTCAGGAAGCGGCCCACGGGCTGATACAGGTTCGCGACCGCCATGGCGAATTGCATGCGGTACGCACTCTTGCTGAAGCCGTTGCGCAGCATGTCACCTATGTTTCGGGAGACCGCAAGAAGGAAGGCATCTTCGCGTCTCTGTCGATCTTTGAAAACATGGTCATGCCGCTCTATCGCGAAAAGAAGCGAGCCGGCATTCTCGGCATTATCGATCGGGAAACGCTCGGCGCGATCTTCAAACGTGAAACCGAGAACCTGCTAATCAAGTTCGGCATGCGCGATGACAAGATCACCTCGTTATCTGGCGGCAATCAGCAAAAGGTTCTGATCGGCCGCGGTTTTGCCATGCGGCCTGATATCATCGTTCTCAATGATCCGGCGCGCGGCATTGATGTTGGCGCAAAGACAGAGCTGTACAAACACCTTCGCACCTTCGCCAAGGAGGGCAAGTCGGTCGTCTACATGTCCTCCGAACTCGAGGAGTTTCTGGGCTTTGCTACGAGGGTGATCGTGTTCCGCGATGGCGCTCCATTTGATGCGTTCGATGGCAGACGGCTTGATCCCAAGACCATTCTCGAGGCCATGTTCGGGCAGACCGGAGGGCAGGGTCTGACCACTGAATACGGGCTACTTCCCGGCCGCGCGGCTTCAGGTTCGAAAGGTGGTGCAGCCACTTCATCTGATGGTGTTCGGGTCAGCGTGACAGTTCCCGATCATATAAAGCCTGCCAGCAACAAGTCTGTAAATGTCGCGTCGATCGAGCTGGCAACGGTCAAGACAGCACTCGGGCCCCCCACCAGAACGATGGCTGGAGGCAGCCCCATCAAGATTGTCGAGTTTGATCCGGATACACTTCAACCGCGGCAGGTGAAGCTGTGAGCCAAGCAACCACATTGCCCAAAGCTGCGGCTTCGACGGAAGAAACGCCCCAGGGTGGGCGCTCCTATCCGTTCCTGCTAGTGCCGATCAGCCTGTTCTTCCTGCTGCTTGGCCTGGCTGTGTTGCGCTCGCCGAGCCTGGTGACAAGTGCGGGCATCGGCAGCGCGATCATCGTCGCAACGCCGCTCATTCTTGCCACCTACGCGCTGATGGCAGTGGTGATCTCAGGCCGCGGAACCGTCGACCTGTCGGTCGGCCCGCTGATCGGCTTTGTCAATGTGACGCTGATCCAGCTTCATGGTGCCGGAGTGCTCGAAAACCCGATCGCAGTTTTCGCCTATGCGATTGCCGTTGGTGCCGCTTACCAGCTGATTTTTGCGCTGATCGTCATTTATGTGCGAGTTCAGCCGATCATTGTCTCGCTATCAGGCTATCTGGCGCTTTCAGGCCTCAATCTTGTCATTCTGCCGCGCCCCGGTGGCGTTGCGCCGCAGTGGATGGCTGATTGGGGACTCGGCACCTCAATCTTCTCGCCGGTGCTGTTAATATTGGTACTGGCCTCGATGGGATGGTTGCTGTTCACCCAGACGGCTTTCTTCACCCATCTTCGTCTGATGGGGTCGGATGAACGTGCGGCCTACACCAGCGGTGTGCCGATCTTTGTGGTCCGAATCGGTGCCCATCTGATTTCAGGGTGTTTTGCCGGACTCGCCGCCATTGCCTTTACGGCGCTTATTTCGTCGGGCGACCCCTCGCAGGGCACCACCTACACGTTGATTGCGGTGACCGCACTGGTGCTTGGCGGTGCGTCGCTTGCCGGCGGGCGAGGCGGGGTGTTTGGCTCGTTCCTGGGAGCGATCAATCTCTATTTGATCACCTTCGTGCTTGCGACGTTCAATTTCGGCGCAGTGCAGAGCTTTGTCACCAACCTTGCCTATGGCTCCATCCTTGTCATTTCGCTGCTGTTGACGCTGGTCATTCCTTTCATCCAGCGGCATCTGCGCAATTTCTCTCCGCTCTTGTATTTCGTTGCTTTGTCGGTGGTAGCGCTCGGGGTGATCCTGCATGCGACATTTGATTATCCGAACGCAGCCAATGCCCCACAGGCCAATGATGCAACCGAGCCTGTATTCTCATCACAGATGCTCGCCCCGATAGAGCCTGAGCTTATCTATGTGGCACCGCTGGAAGTTGCTGCTCCCAACGCTCAGGAGACCGCGTTGCGCGCTCAGGCCGGGCCGGTGATCCTGTTCGTGCTGTTGATGGTGGTGGTTGCCGTGTTCCTTCGACTGGCCTTCTCGCAATCGGAAAAGCGCAGCCTGGCACCTGTTGTCGTCGTGGTGGTTCTAGCGCTCGTAGTGCTTGGCGCTTACATGATGCGCCATCCTGACGGTCTCGGATTGTCTCCTGCGACGGAGGCGGTGGAATGATGTCAGCTTCCAATCAACCGCTCAGCCTGCCTGCCAAGATCATTGGCCTGGTCGTCGGGATCATTCTGACAGTCATCGGCGTAATCTTCGGGTTTCGGCAAGGCACATCGGTGCAGATGATCATTCTCTCGGCAATCGCCACTCTGGCAGCCTTTGTCTGGGGCTGGCGCTATGTGCTAGGGCAGTTCACCAGCGAGCAGCCTGAGACCGAGGAAGGCCCCAGCGAGATCCGCCGGGTTTGGCTGCAGTTCCGGCCAGCGCTGATCGGTCTTGTGGCAATCCTGCTGCTTTTCACCATTCTGTCGCTGACGATCGAGAACTTCTTCAATATCTGGAACGTGATTTCCCTGCTGATCCTGCTCAGCATCATCGTGATCACCCGCACGCTCGGCCGCCAGTTCCAGGAAAACCGTTCGGCGTTCATAGGCATCATGGTGCTCTCGGGCCTGTTCTCCATCGGTGCGATGAATATCGAGGGATTTGCTTCGACCATGAACATCAAGTCGATGCTGCTCTTTGCTGCGTTCCTGGGCATCGCCTCTGTGGGGCAGACGCTGGTGGCGCTTCTGGGTGGGCTCGATCTGTCGATCCCCTTTATCATCGGCGCAGCCAATGTCGGCCTGCTCTATCTTATCAGCCTCGGGGTCCCCTCGTGGCTTGCGACCATAATCGTGCTCGGCATCGGCGTTCTGCTCGGTGTCATCAACGGACTGTTGAGTTACCGGCTACAGGGCCAGGCCTTGATTGTTACATTGGGGACAGGCTTTGCCATTTCCGGCGGCGTTCAGATCTTGACTTCCATCGGCACCGCCTATGGCGGCAACGTCTTCGGAACGGTTCCGGGCTGGTTGTCAAATCTGGCTGCGATGAACGGCGAAACATTCGGTATTCCGTTACCACCGGTGATCGTCATCTGGGTTGGGATCATCATTATCCTGACCGTTGGCATGCGCTACTCGGTCTATGGCCGTTATCTCTATGCGCTCGGTGTCAACCGGACATCCGCAAAGCGGGTGATGATCTCGGAGCTGAAATACTGGGTGACGATGTACGCATTATCCGGCTTTTTCGCAGCGCTGACCGGCAGCCTGCTGCTGGGCTGGAGCGGTGGCGGGTTCATCGGAGTGGGCGATCAGTATTTGTTCCTCACACTGGCTGCGGTCGTGGTCGGCGGAACATCGCTGCTTGGCGGGCAGGGCGGTTACGGCTTCACTGTCATCGGCGTGCTGGTGCTGCAGGTGCTGTCCTCGTTCCTCATCGGCATGGGCCTCGATTTCGAATGGCAGCAATTCATCTTCGGGCTTCTGATCCTGCCGATGGTGGCACTTTACGCCCGCTCGCCGCACATCCGCACGCAAATATGAGGACGCCCGGGCAATGAAACATAGAACAATACTCGTAGGGAGAGCCTAAAATGGCAGTGTTCGAGACAACCGACCTGACGGCGGCAAGCTACTCGGTGGCGCTTTACGGCCTGGTGGCGACAGCCGTGCTGTTGCTGCTCGGAACGGCTTGGGTCAGCCGCGGCTGGAAGATTGCCGTCTCGTTCTGCGCCATCGCTGCGCTGGTAGGTGTCGGCGCCTTGTATGAAGCCCGTACCGCGTGGGCGACGGTCGGCAATGTGCCGATCGTCTATCATTATGTCGGCTGGACCATCTCCATGCCGTTGCAGATCCTGGCGCTCTATTTTATGGCGAGCCAGGCAGGACGCCTCAGTATTGGGCTGTTCTGGCGGCTTGTCATTGTTTCCGTGTTGATGGTGTTCGTGCGCTATCTCGGCGAAGCTGGCTTCATGCACGCGACGCTCGCCTTCCTGATCGGACTTGTCTTCTGGCTCTATATTCTGGGTGAATTGTTCTTCGGCCAGATGGACGAAACCATCCGCGGATCACTTCGCGAGCCGGTGCAACGTGGATACTTCTGGCTCAGGCTGATCGTGACGGTGGGCTGGGCAATCTATCCACTGGGGAATTTCATTACCTCTTTCGCCGGTTACGTCGACGATGGCGCGCTGAGCGTTGCCTACAATCTTGCCGACTTTCTCAACCGCATGGCTTTCGGCCTGGCCATTTTGGCCACCGCCGTCCTGGACAGCGAAAGGCCCGACAATGCCTGATTTCATGAGCGCCGTACGCGAGCCCGCCAATCTGACGAATAGTGAAGGGACACTCCAATGAAGGGTGCAGACATAATTGCAATCATCATTCTTGCCGCAATTGTTATCGCCGTATGCGCCTATCTGCTGCATTGGCTGTACCGCCGGTCGACCAAGGATGTCTCGTTTGTCAGAACAGGGTTTGGCGGAGAAAAGGTTGTCATGGGCGGCGGTGCACTGGTGCTGCCGATCCTGCATGACCTGACTGAAGTCAACATGAACACGCTGCGGCTGGAAGTGACCCGGGCGCGTGAAAAATCGCTGATCACCAAAGATCGGATGCGCGTCGAGCTCACAGTGGAATTCTACGTCCGCGTCGCCCCGAACATTGAGGCAGTCGCTACCGCCGCGCGCTCGCTGGGCAACCGCACCATGAAAGCCGATCAGCTCAAGGATTTGATCCAAGGCCGCTTTGTCGATGCCATGGGCGGCGCCGCTGCCAAGGTGACGCTTGAGCATATCCACGAGAACCGCCTGGAATTCGTCAAAGAGGTCAAGAAAGAGGTCGCCGAAAGTCTGGCGCTCGATGGACTCGAGCTGGAATCGGTCTCACTGACTTCGCTCGACCAGACCGACATCAAGCTTCTCGACCCGTCGAACACCTTTGACGCCGAGGGCCTGACGATTCTGACCGAGCAGATTGAAAGCCGCAAGAAAAAGCGCAACGACATCGAAAAAGACACCCAGATCGCCATTCGCACCAAGAACCTTGAGGCCGAGAAGCGCTCTCTCGAGATTCAGCGTGATACGGAATATGCCCGTCTCGATCACGACGCCGAAGTGGCAATCCAGCGGGCTCAGCGCCGGTCTGAAATTGCCACCGAAACAGCAGGCCGCGAGCGCGAGATCGAGGCGATCAAGCTCAAGGAACGCGAATCTGTCGAGCGCACTCGCATCGACATGGAACGCGAGATAGAAAGGCTTGAGATCAAGCGCAAGGAAACGCTGGAACTTGACGAGCAGGCGCGCGAAATAGCGGTCTCTGTAAAATCCAAGGAACGTTCGGAAGCCCAAGCTGACGCCGAATCCGCACGGGCCAAGATGGTCGAGGCGCAAGAGCGCGTTCAGACCATTCGCGATACCGAAATTGCCAACCGGCAGAAGATCGTGGAACTCATCGAATCTTCCAAGGCAGCGGAATCTGAGGCTACCCGGATCAAGATCCTGGCCGAGGCCGACAAGGTGGCCTCCAAAGATCGCGCCGATGCCGACCGCATCACGGTGTCAGCGCTCGAAGAGCGGTATCGTGTTGAAGCTGCAGGCAAGGAAAAGCTCAACGCTGCAGAGAACATGCGCTCGGATGCCAACCGCAAGAGCGGCTTGCACAAGGCGCTGGTGGAGAACCTGCCTGCCATCATCCGCGAAAGCGTGAAGCCGATGGAAAAGATCGAGGGTATCAAGATCCTCCATGTCGATGGTCTTCCCGGATTATCTGGCAATATGAGCCACGGCAGCAGCGATGGCTCCGGAACCGATGGCAACGGACCGCGGGACGGCAACCTTGCAGAGCAAGTGGTTTCCTCGGCTTTGCGCTACCGCTCGCAGGCGCCCTTCGTCGACCAGTTGTTGGGCGAAATCGGTATGAGCGGAGATTCTATTCATCGCTCACACACGCTGCAGGACTTGTCGAAGGTGGTCTATTCAGAGCCAAACGCGCCTAACGAAGGCTCGAAGTCCAAGTCCGCCAAGAAATCGGCGGACAAGTAAACCCGCATCTGCTCGGGAGCTTTGGCTCCCGGGTGTCTGATTTACCGGAGAGCCTGCCATGTCGGCCACGCCGAACACAGAACGCGATCTTCTTGTCTTTTCGAACTGGGCAGTGCTCGGATTTGGAGGGCTTGCGTTTCTGCTTGAGGGCTTCACGCGGGATTCCTACCTCATATCTCTCTTGGGAACGGCACTCATCGTGGCTGCTTTTGTTGCGCATATCGTCGTCAACGGCCTGTTCCACCAAGGCTTTAGTCGTGGCGAGACCGCGCTCGGTATTGGCTTGTTCGGGGTGCTGACCTTCGCCTTCATCGCAGGTGTGCTCTCCGGTGAAATGTCGATGGTGGATTTCTATTCCGGCCTGACGCTGTTTGCCGTGTTGGCGGTCGGCTTCATTGCCTATCTGTCGACGCGCCACGGGCTTCGCGGTGCGTTCTCGCGCTTTCACGTCAAGACTGCAGTCGGCGAGGACAGTGGACGATGACAAGCGCCGGAAATCTGGTTTGGCTGCCGCTGTACGCGCTGTTTTACGTCGCGGTTATGCTGTTCTGGACGCGCGTTGCGGCGCGGGAGAACCGCAATCACGAAACCTATTTTTCCGCCGGGCATACGCTTTCGCCGTGGATCTCAGCTGTCACCATCGCCGGCGCCAGTCTGTCGGGCTGGTTCCTGCTCGGCGGCACGGCGGAGGTGTCGGCGCGGGGCTTCACCCAGCCAGGCATCCTTCAGGCAGGCATTGTGCTGGCGCTACCCGGCGTGCTGTTTTTCAAGCGGATGTGGTTTGTCGGCCAGCGATTGCGGTTATCCTCGCAGCCTGAACTTTTTCGCAGCTATTTCGATAGCGATTTCTTGGTTGTCGTATCAACGCTGGTGGCGGTGCTGTTCGCGGTCGGCTTTGCTGGATTGCAACTCAGGGCGCTATCGGAAATTATTGCGTCGCTCAGTAGCGGCATGATCTCGCCATTGGTCGCGGGACTTTTTCTGGGCGCGGTTCTGTTTGCCTATGTCGGCATCGGAGGCATGCGCGCCATTGGCTATTTCGGCGTTATTCAGACAGTGCTGGCCTTGACTGGCGTGGTTGGCCTGGCCGGGGTGGCACTGATTGCCTCGGGCGGATTTGCCGCGCTGAATGCGAACCTTCAAGTTCTCGCGCAAACACCTGACGGTGCACGGCTTTTTCTGGTTTCGGGTGTAATCGAGTTTTCAGCAGGCCTTGGGCGCGGCGCGGTTTCGGGTCATGCTGAAACAGCGTTGACCAGCTTCAGCATTGCGCTTGCTTTCATGGGATTTCAGGCAAGCCCGCTTGCGGCCAAGATTATCCTGTCGACCCGCAACGCCAATGGGATTGCCGCTGGCCAGACATGGGTCATGGCAGGCGTCGTGGGCGGGATCATCGCGTTCGGCATCGCCATCATCGGCGCTGCCGGTCTGGTGAGTCCACAGTTGTCGCTCGGTAGCATGCTGTCGCAGCTTCAAACAGAATCTCCATGGTTCCTCGCCTGGCTGTTTCTGGGTGCTATTGCCGGCGTGCAGCTTCTGGCAGGTCTTGCCCTACTGACCGCTGGCGAAAGCTTGGTGCGCCATGTCTACAAACCCTATTTCCACAGTGGGCTGTCGCGTGTTGCCACGGTCAATCTCACCCGTATCGTCATCGCCTTGCTGGCCCTCACCTCCGCGCTGATGCAGTCGCTCACACCGGTCACCCTCTCGGCACTTGGTGCCTTGGCCCTGCCGCTGTCGTTCCAGCTTTGGACGCCGCTCTTGGGCATCACCTGGCTGCGCTGGATCACCAGATCGGCGGCAGCCACCGGAGTTGGTTTCGGGATTGCTGGCGTGCTGCTCACAGAACCTCTGGGCTATCAGGTCCTGTCGTTCCTGGGGCTTGAACTGCCATGGGGCCGCTGGCCCTGGACCATTCATTCCGCAGCCTGGGGGATGGCGGCCAATTTGGTGGCGGTGCTGATCATATCTGCGATCACCAATCGAAACGCTTTTGGTGCCGAAGCCCAGGAAGCGCGGCGTTTTCTGCACAGCACCTTGCGTGTCGGATCGCGGGCGCGGGCGCTCAGTGCAGCAGCCTGGTCTGCGGTGCTCGCGTGGGTGTTCCTTGCGATAGGGCCCGGCCTGGTGTTCGGAAATTTTGCCTTTGGCACAATCAATGACGCCGGGGGGGTATGGCTGGTGGGTATGCCATCGATCTGGGCATGGGCCTTGCTGTTCTGGGCACTGGGTGTCGGGCTTGTCTGGTTCTTGTCCTACAAGATGGAGATGGCCAGTCCCTATGTACTGAAGATCCCGGCCTATGAGCCTCCTAGAAAACTCAATCACGACCGGTCGCCGGTGGAACGCGAGCGGCTTCGCAATCTTGTCGTGACCGGCGCGCTGGCCTTCGTGCTGATCGTGCTTGTCGTGTTCAGCTTCGGCGGCTGAGCAAACCATTGCCTGAAACAGGGAGAGTAACGTGACACCTTTTGTCTTCAACACGTCCAAGAGCATTCAGTTTGGCGCCGGTCAGTTGAATAAGCTTGGTGAGCTTGCCCGTGCCCAGATCGGCACGCGGGTGATGCTGATCACCGATCCGGGCATGATGCGCACCGGCATCATTGAGCGGGCGCTGTCGGTGCTTGAGACTGCGGGTGTCTCAGTCGAGATGTTTTCTGACGTTCAGGCGGATCCGCCCGAGGATGTCATCCTTGCAGCCGTCGAGAAGGCAAAGGCTGCTTCGGTTGAAGGTATCATCGGTTTGGGTGGCGGATCGTCGCTCGATGTGGCCAAGCTGGTGTCGGTTCTGGTGCTGGGGCAGGAAACACTCAAGACCATGTATGGCGTGGGCAACGCCAAGGGACCGCGGCTGCCACTGATCCTGGTGCCGACAACGGCGGGTACGGGATCGGAAGTCACGCCGATTTCCATCGTCACCACCGGCACCAATGAGAAGATGGGTGTGGTCTCGCCAGTCATCTTGCCAGATGTCGCCGTGCTCGATCCGGAACTAACGCTTGGCCTGCCGCCCCATATCACGGCCGCAACCGGCATTGATGCCATGGTGCATGCCATCGAGGCCTATGCCTCGGCTAGCGCCAACAACAACCCGTTGTCGCGCATGCTGGCAACACAGGCGCTGACGCTAATGGGGCGCTCGGTGCTCAAGGCCGTCCACGCGGGCAGCGATATCGCTGCACGGTCCGACATGCTGCTCGGCTCAATGCTAGCTGGACAGGCGTTCGCCAACTCGCCGGTGGCCGCGGTGCATGCGCTGGCTTATCCCTTGGGCGGCCATTTCCATATCCCCCACGGGCTTTCCAATGCTTTGGTGTTGCCGCATGTGTTGCGCTTCAACGCGGCAACCGCGCCGCAGGCCTATGCCGAGCTTGCGCCCTATGCGTTTCCGGAACTGGAGAAATACGAAGGCCAAGAGCGGGCGGCTGCGTTTTGTGACCGGTTAGCCGAACTCTCGGCAGCGTGCGGCCTGCAGCAGAGCCTCCGTGCGATGAACATCCCCGAGGATTTTCTGCCCCGTCTGGCATCCGACGCCATGAACCAGACCCGCCTCCTGATAAACAACCCGCGTGAAGTGACCGAAGCCGATGCGCTGGCGATCTATCGCGCCGCCTACTGATGTCCCATCACATGGGTTCTGTCGCAAACTTTTTTGTGGCACCAAAAACGTAGAAAGAAATTTTACGCGCATGCCATAGGGAGCGTTCATGGCAGACGAAATCCAGAATTCTGCATTCAAAATCGACTAAACGCGCTTCAGATTGGCATCCTGTTCGTGGCTATTGAGAGCCAAATTCTACGCAAAAATATTTTACGACAGAATCCCAGTGAATGGCTGCTTACGAGCGCTGGGTCCAAGGTCGCGAACGACCGAGTTGGGGGCGGAAAGCGGATGATCTGTTCGTCGGCAAATACTGTTCGCTTCATTGACCGTCCTCAAGTTGGGACCGGACTGTAAAGCAGTTCTTTGATTTGAATGGAGCTTGTCTGCCGTTTCTCCGCCGCAGGCTCCGTGCGGCGTGCACCCAATCGGGCGGGTCGTTGCTCGCGCCTGTTCTGATGCGTATTGTGCGTCGTCCATGCCGCGACCGGATCGGAATACAATGACCTCGCAACTCGACTTCTTTGCAGCTCCTGTTTTGTCGGCCACCACGAAAGTGGCCAAGCCGCAGGCTGTTGCTGGAAGGGAACAAGGCGGCTTCAGTTTTGATGATGAGGCCATGGCCCACCATCTGGAAGAGACCGGAAACTACCGCATCTTGCGAAGGCTCTCGCCCCGATCAGTTGTCGAGCATGCTCGACCCGAATTTTCACGGCAGGGAGTGTTTCTCGACACGGAAACTACCGGCCTCAACTACCGATCCGACGAAATCATCGAAATCGGTGTAGTCGCTTTCAGCTTCAATGACGCAGGTGACATTGGCGATGTCACTGGCGTCTATGGCGGACTTCAGCAGCCGACAATTCCCATCCCAGCCGAAATCACACGGCTGACCGGCATTACCGACGACATGGTCGCCGGTCGGGCGATCGACGCTAGCCGCCTGAAATACTTCATTGAGCCGGCTGACCTGATCATTGCTCACAACGCCGGTTTCGACCGGCCCTTTTGCGAAGCATTTTCACCGATGTTTTGCAACAAGCCCTGGGCTTGTTCGGTTTCCGATATCGATTGGTCGGCGCGCGGCTTTGAGGGAAGCAAACTCGGGTACCTGATCGGCCAGTCGGGATATTTTCACGATGGGCACCGCGCTGTCGACGATTGTTTCGCGCTGTTGGAAGTGCTCGGGCAGACACGGCCCGGTTCGATAACAACGCCGTTTGCGGAGCTCCATCAAGCCAGCCAGCGGTCACGGGTCCGCATTTATGCGGAGAATTCCCCATTCGACATGAAGGATCATCTCAAGGCGCGCGGCTATCGCTGGTCGGACGGCTCCGATGGGCG